>CALXTG010000172.1 GCA_944391355.1 uncultured Alphaproteobacteria bacterium | reverse complement strand
CCTTATCAACCACCGTTTCAAGTTCTTCCAGGCCTTGCCGATAGTTATCATTATCTATCGGCAGGGCTTTCAGAGCCCGCAGAATTTCTGTATTGCTGCCCTTGATCCGAATAAAATCCAAAATCTTGGCAATAACGTTTTTATCCAGCTGCAAATCTTCCAGACAGGCCATAAAATCGGCTTCGGAGATTTTTTTGATTTTATCGACAATCCGCAGCACATCGGTTGTCTTTTCGGCAATATTCAAGCTCTCCATGAAACCTGACAAAAGCTTGCGATTGTTAATGACAATCGTAAAATTTGACAAATTGAGCCTGCGAAAAACATTATAAATCACCGCCAGAATTTCCGCATCATAAACTATATTCAGCTCATCGCGGTCGATAATATCAATATCGCATTGATAAAACTCTCTGAAACGGCCTTTCTGCGGTCTTTCACCGCGATAAACCTTGCCGATCTGATAGCGCTTGAACGGAAAACTCAGTTCATTGTTATATAAAGCCACATATTTCGCCAACGGCACCGTCAGGTCAAAACGCATGGCCAGCTCATTATCGCCTTTCTTAAAAGCATAAATCTGCTTTTCGGTTTCACCGCCCGATTTTGACAACAAAACTTCAGAAGCCTCCAAAACCGGCGTATCCAAAGGCGTAAACCCGAATAACTCATAAGTTTGGCGGATCGTTTCCGTCATCTGGCTCATGATCAGCTGTTCCTGAGGCAGCAGTTCCATAAATCCGGGAAGTGTTCTGGCTTTACTCATTTTTCTCTCTCTGTCTTAAAATTGCAATTTATCTATTAATAATGACAAGTTTAAGACTTGTCAAACAGATATCGGAACATACTTCACTCTTTATTAAACTCTTTTCCGTTAAAAATAAGCATATAAACTAACCGAAAGGAAGAAAATGGAAAAACTGGCAGATTTATTCGAACATCACAGCCGGCTGTCAACCTCATGGATGTGGCTGAGCTTTGCTGTTATCGTCATAACCATGCTGCTTCTTGATTTATTTGTTTTCCACCGCCGCAGTACCGAGCCGAAATTGTCTTCCACATTGCGTATTTGTTTGGCCTATATGGGAATAGCTCTGCTTTTCGGTCTTTTTGTCATTTACGAAAAAGGCCTGGAAACCGGTTTACTCTATTATACCGGTTATCTGGTCGAATTCAGTCTTTCAATGGATAACATCTTCGTTATTTCGTTGGTTTTTACCAGTCTCAACATTCCCCGCAAATATCAGCACCGCGTATTATTTTGGGGCGTGCTCGGTGCCGTGGCGCTTCGTGCCGTCATGATTCTGCTCGGCGAAAGCCTGATCTCCGGTTTTCATTGGATATTATATCTCTTCTCATTATTTTTGATATATACCGGCGCAAAAATGCTGGCAGTCGAGGAAGACAACTCCGATTTCCGCAACAGCCGCCTCTTTCGTTTGGTTGAAAGCCGATTCAAAGTTACTCATCGTCTCCACGGCGAACATTTCTTCGCTGTTGAAAACGGGCACACGCACATAACGCCGCTCTTTTTTGCGCTGATAATTGTCGAACTGATGGATGTCGTCTTTGCACTTGACAGTATTCCTGCCATCTTTCTGATTACCCAGGATATTTTTGTTGTTTATACCAGCAACATCTTCGCCATTCTCGGCCTGCGCTCGCTGTATTTTCTCCTTGCCGAAGCCGTCAGCCGTTTCAAATATCTCAAACCGGCTCTGGCAGTCATTTTGATATTCATCGGCGCCAAAATCTTTCTCCCTGAAATAGGCATAAACATTTCCGCCTGGCATTCTCTGGCCGCCACTTTCCTGATTCTGTTCGGCGGCATAGCTTTTTCTCTGTATAAAACCCAAAAATAAAGAGGAGATTTTCTCCTCTTTATTTTCTGTTTAATAGATAAATTCAAAATACAAAAAGACCGTCGCGACGATAACACTCATCAGCATCACCGGCACCGACCACAACAGAAACTTCAAAAAGCCGATCGGATGCCCTTCGCGCATGGCCATACCGGCCACGACCACATTGGCCGAAGCCCCGATTAAAGTACCGTTGCCGCCGAAACAGGCTCCCAGAGACAAAGCCCACCATACCGGCATCATCGCTTCTCGGCCGCCCATCGATTCCTCAATTGATTTAAGCATCGGAATCATTGTCGCCACAAAAGGAATATTATCAATCACGCTGGAAAAAATTGCCGAACTCCAGAGAATAAGAAACATCATTTTTTCCAAACTTCCGTCAGTCAGCTCCAGAAAATACTGACCGAGGATTTCCAATACGCCGGTAACTTCCAGACCGTAAACCATGACAAACAGGCCGATGAAGAAAAAGATTGTTGTCCAGTCAACCGAATTAAAGATTTCCTGAACTTTATCTTCTCTTTCGCTCCCCTTAAAGCGCGAACTGTACAACAACAGCAGCAACGCCGCGCCGCTCAGGGCAATCGTTCCGTTATCCAGTCCCAGAGGATGAGCCAGAATAAAACAGGCAATCACCAGAAATAGTACGCCCAAAGACTTAAATAACAACAATTTATCGGTAATACAGTCAAACTCATTCATCTTCATAACCAGATTTTTACTCTGCGCGGTCGTTACCAGATGACGCCCCCAGATAAAATCAAAGACCAGCAGTAAAATCAGCATAGTCACCACAACAACCGGAGTCAGAGTAACCAGAAAATCCATAAAAGACAAATCCAGCGACGAACCGATTAAAATATTGGGCGGATCCCCGATCAGCGTTGCCGTACCGCCGAGATTGGAAGCAAATATTTCCAATACCAGATAAGGATAAGGATTAATTTTCAGCTTGCGGGTAATCTGAAAGGTAACCGGCGCAATCAGCAATACCGTTGTCACATTATCCAAAAATGCCGAAAACACGGCCGTAACCACCGCCAGCACAACCAGCAGGCCGCGCGGATTGGCATGCACTTTCTTTGCTCCCCACACCGCAACAAACTGAAACATCCCCGACCGCTCGGAAATTGCGACAATCGTCATCATACCGACTAAAAGCGCCAACGTGTTAAAATCGATTCCGGCCAACGCGGTTTTCTGTGTCAAAATACCGCTGAGAATCATTACCGCCGCCCCCAGCAGCGCAATCACCGCCCGGTTCACTTTCTCGGTAAATATAATAAAATAGCAGACAGCGACAATAATAATTGCTGCCAGTTTCGGATCCTGTCCCAATATCAATCCGCTTAACTCCTGCATCAATACCTCCTTAATCAGTCGTTCCGTTCTCCGGCTTATTGTCAAAACCCAGCCGCCCGATCATGGGCAGTTTCAAAGCCGGATGCCGGATATCGATTCCGAAATTCAAGCCTAAAATATTAATTTCAATTCCTTCATTAATTCCCAAAGTAACGCCCAACAGGCCAAAAAGCGAAAACTGCCAGCCGCGCCCGCTCGGCGCTCTGCCGAAAAACGCGCCGTCATCAAGCCAGTCTTTGCCGATTGCCAAAGTCGGCAGCTCCACCGTCAACTCGTCGACATTGCGAATTATATGCGCGACAAAAGTATTGCTGTTCGGCCCCGGCCACGGAACATATCGCTGCTTATAAGGATATTCCGCCGCCAGCTTTTTAATTTGAACAATTGCCCGTTCGGCTTTTTCCCCGCGCAGTTCCTCAATCAGCTCCGGCTTTTCCCCGTACCAATAACGATCCGGAATATCCCGCTGAATAATCAACGCACTGCCGCGCCGCCGCAAATAAAAGCCGATAACCTGATAAGTCGTGTAATAATCGGCATTTTTTTCTTTGGTTGCAATCCAGCTGTGAACGGCAAAATAACCGCGCCAGTTATAGGTGCGCGCGGCATAAACCGCAACCACGGCTTCTTTAACCTGTCGCGGATCCGGCGCCAGTCCCGCGCTGTCCCGGCTGGCCGTTCTCCAGTCTCCCACCGTAAATACCGCCTTCAAAAAAAAGAACACGCAAACCGCCCAGATAACCAGCAGTTTAAATTGTTTGCTCTTTAAGTAATCCCATTTCATCTTTTATAATGCTTTATATAAAAATTCACACCGCATAAATTAATATTTCTATCTCCAAAAAGCAAAAAATTTTTCAAGTCAGACACAGATTTTTTCTAAAAACGGAAAGCCGCTCCGAAATTAAGCGCATAGCCGTCATCTTCCTCGAGAAACTTTTCCGCTGAAAGATAAACATCAAATTCATCATGTTTATAATCGGCTCTGACACTCAAAATTCCGCGGTCTCTTTCCACGCTGTAACCGTCCATTTCATAACTTCCGACCATACCGGCCATATGCGCCCGGACATTCTGAAAACTGTTGTTGAATTCATGATACCAGGTACCGCCGGCCCGCAGTTTCAATTCATCTGTTTCATCCAGCTGCCAGGTCTTTTTCAGATAAAGCCCCAGGCCGCTCTCAACCGAAACATCATCGGCAGCCTCAATCTTCAAGCGGCCTTTCTCCTTAACCGCCTGTTGATGCAGCCCCAGAACATTAAACTCGGCGACCGGTTCCAACACAATTCCCCCCAAAGTAAATTCCTGCCGGTATTCATTACTGACACCGTAATACAGATTGCGGGTATCAGCCTTAATCTTAGCCCCGTCGACATAGCGTTTATATTCGCCGAAACCGTAACCGAACCGAGGCATTGTCAGCCAACTGACATTCTCCGAGCGGTAAAACAAAGGCGCCGTCACTTGCAGCATAGCCTCATCACGGCGGTAATCACGATCATAATCGCTGTCAAAATCCGTAGCGCTTAAACCGATACCATAGCGGAAAGAATTATCATATTTCCGATCCCAGACACCGAACACCGACACAGCCTGATCTTCATAGCCGAGCAGGCCGTCGGCGCCGTTAAAATCCCGATATCCGTAATTTACGCCGACAGTCACCCGTTCATCATCCGAACGCAGATCGGCAAAAATTTCTTCGCTGACTTTGCGATTTAACCCTTTAACAATATCCAAATTTTGTTTGGCAAATACCGGAAAGAAATTCAACCCCAGCTGTTCATAAGCAGCGGAATTAAATAATGCGGCCGTCGGCGCCGATTTCAACACAGAATAAAAACTGCCGTTCGTACCCAGCGCATAATTCTGTTCCAGAAAAGCCGCCGTCGATGCATTCGGCGCCACCTCGGCAAAAGACTTCATCGTCATAACCACATCTTTGCCTTGAGTGTCGTTTTCCCGCAAAGCCGCCCGGAACATATAAGACCCCGAATTAAGGGAGATACCCTTATCTTCTCCGACAAAGGCGTTTTCCGCTACATAAGTACTCTGATTTCCTTCGCTGACAATATCGGCGGAAGCATAAACTTCACCGGCCAGTTCCGGCGCTTCAAAACGGCCGTTTTTGCCGATTTCGACCCTGCCGTCGCCAAAGTTGTCAAAATTCATGGATTTGGTAGCTTTGGTCAAACCGTTATTAACATAGCTTGCGCCATTGCTCAAATGAACCGCCGTATCCGCCACCCCGTTAACCATAATGGTTCCGCCGTCATTGCGGATTGTAGTCTTACTGCCGCTTGCTCTCAACCCTTCTCCGCTGCCGTCGTCACTGGTAATGGTAATTTTTCCCTTATTTATCATAACGACTGTACGATCTCCGTCAGCTCCATCGACATATCCGTCGGCAAACATGCCAATCCCGTTTTTGCCGGTAATGACAATCTCTCCTCTTTCCGTATTAGCCACGCCGGCAGCACTGGTTTCGGTCGCATACATACCGATACCGTTATCGCCGGTAATT
>CALXTG010000171.1 GCA_944391355.1 uncultured Alphaproteobacteria bacterium | reverse complement strand
AGAATGTCGGGGATTTCGTTAACAGCGTCAATGCGCAGCAACTTGTTGAGCTTGCAGAACATTGCAAGACAGCAGGATATTGTGCAAAACCGCTTGGCGACCGGCCTTAAAGTTTCTTCGGCAATTGATAATCCTTCTTCTTATTACACCGCTTCTTCATTAAACAACCGCGCTGCCGATTTGACCGCATTACTTGATTCTATGTCGCAGGGGATACAGACGATTAAAGCCGCTTCCGAAGCGATTGACTCCGGTACCAAATTCCTTGAGCAGGCCAAAGCCGTCGCCAATCAGGCGCTTGAAACTGCCGAAAATGTGGTTGCCAAAGTCAGTACGGCAGAAGAGTTGCAGGAAGCTGTCGCTTCCGGCCAAGAAGGATTAATTGTTGTCGAAAATGATATTGATATGTCAACCCAAAATATTGTCTTGGCTGACGGCCAGTCATTGGTCGGGAAATCTTATTTTTCATCAACCGAACCGGCTGTACAAATAAAAGCAAAAAATATTTACGCCGGCGAAAATTCCGTTATTGCCAACTTAGCCATTGAAACAAGCTATCTGTTCATTAACAATAAACAAAATGTCACTCTGGCTGATTTAGATTTAAATTTGGCCAACAGTATAAATTCAACTAATTCGGAAGTTACCGTTTCCGGACATATTAATGCAATTGCAACAAGCAACCTGTTCTGGATGAGCGCCTCAACACTGACATTTGCAAATGGGGCAATACTTAATTCCGACAGCACTGGCCGGACAATCGTGCTTAACGACCATTCTCAAGGTTTCATCAGTCAAAATGTTATCATTAACGCCAAAACTTATAGCAGCGGGATGGAAACTATATCTTTAAACCACAGCAGCCGTTTAGACATCGCCGGAACCATAAATGCCTACGGAACAACTGCCGGCTTTGCCTGGCTGACAAACAACGGCAGCAATCAGTTAAATATCTTAAAAACAGCGCAGATTTACGCTGAACTTGAAAAAAACAACTTTAACTTTATTCCCGCCAATCCCGGCCAAACAGTATTTTTTGAAGCCGGTGCACAAATCGGCCTGAAACAGGCAGGCACAACGACTTATATCAAATGCAGCGAAAATTATACGCATGACGGTACCGTCGACGATATGCAAAGTTTGCTGGCGCAGCCCGACAAGTTTGCAACCGCTGCCGGCGGATACAGCTATGATTTTACCGACTTCAAAGACCGCGTTAACTCTTTAATCACAAACCGCAGCGCCAGCCAAAACACCGACAATGAGGAAAAAGAAACCTTTACCGCTCTTTTTAACAAAACCATCGCACAATATGACTTTCTGGTCGCCGACGCCTCTTATAAAGGCGTAAACCTGTTGAGCGGACAAAACCTGAAAATCAATTTTAATGAAGACCGTTCATCTAAAATTGATGTCAAAGGCGTTAAAGCCGACAGCGAAAGCCTGGGGCTGAAAACAAAAAAATGGTATCAGCCGGAAGATATTGAAAAATCAATTTCCGAACTGGAAAACGCAATTAACTCGCTGCGCGGTTTTGCCTCAGAATTTGGCAATTACTATTCAATCGTCACCACCAGGCAGGATTTTACCGAAAACCTGATAAATGTTTTAGAAGAAGGCGCCGATAAACTGACCCTTGCCGATATGAATCAGGAATCTGCCAATATGCTGGCTTTGCAAACCTCCCAGCAGCTGGCAGTCAACTCGCTTTCCCTTGCTTCTCAGGCTGCTCAGGCAGTCTTACGCCTATTCTGACCCATCACGGCCGGCAGATAAAACTCAGATTTAGCTTTTCTTTTACGGCAAAGCTGCTATAATTGCCTCTGGTTTTAACAATACAGGTTAAATTTCATTCATGTCGCCACTGGGTAAATTTACATTCGCGGTGATCGGGCTGCGTTTTTTCGGCGCGTCGGGTTTCTTTGTCGGCATGTTACTCGGACATTTGCTGATTGACCGTACCGTCATTATCAAACAGATTGAACGCGGCCTGCACGCTGTTGACGACAATATCCGTATTCTTCTGCCTTACCGCTGGTATCGTTATTATAACCGTCTCGACGGCAATTTCTGGGGTAAAATCTGGGGAACGCTTTTCGGCAGCATACTATTCGGATTTTACGGTTTTATCACTCTGTTTATTGTCGGACATTTTACTTTTGACACCCCCAACAGCCGCCACGCCAACAAATTTCGCAAAAACTTTGACATTTTCTGGAACCGTAACTGGTGCAAGATTTTCGGCGCAATTATCGGCTTCATCCTTCACAGCCGCATTATTCTGTTCAGCGGCATCATCATCGGCTATTTTCTCGATTCTTTCCGCCTCGAACGCAGTTTCTATAAAGGTTTCGGTTTGAGCTGGCTTTCCAAATTCTGGCGGAAAATCAACCCGCTTAAATTGGCGTTACACTCCTGGGAAGCGCGCAAAGTTACGTTCATTCAGGCAATTGCCGGTCTGGCCGCCAAAGTGGCCAAATCCGACGGCAGTGTTAACGAGAGCGAAATCCGGGTATTTAAGAAAATTTTTGAAATCCCCGCTGACGAGAATTCCCGTGTGGCTAAAATTTTTAATAATGCCAAGCAATCTCCCGAAGGTTTTGAACGTTATGCCAGTCAGTTGAAAACAATTGCCGACGGTGATCTTAACTTAAAAGAAAGTATTATTGAAAATCTGTTTAAAATCGTTGTTGCCGACGGAGCGATTACCGTCCCCGAAAGCCGGATTATGGAAAAAATCGCCAAAGAACTGGAACTGCCGCAAGGTAATTTTGAAGCTATCCGGCGTCATTTTGAACCTTCGGCCGCCGGCGGCAGCATACAGGATTTTTATGCTGTTCTGGGTGTTTTTTGTAATGCCAGTGATTGCGAAATCAAAAGCCGTTGGAAAAAACTGATTAATCAATATCATCCCGACCGGCTTCAATCGCGCGGCGCCAGCCCCGAAGAAATCAAAGCAGCCACGATTAAAATGGCCGAAATCAACAACGCCTACCAAAATATTATGAAAAGCCGGAAAATTGCCTGATGCCCGCTGCAATGAAAATTATCCTTGCTACCGTTAACGCCCGCTATTCGCACACCTCTTTCGGCCTGCGCTACCTGAAAGCCAATCTGCGCGAGTTTGAAGAAGCCTGCGAAATTCGCGAATACAGCCGCGACGATAATCTTAACGACATTGCCGAAGAACTGATAAACCTGAAGCCCGATCTGCTCGGCTTCGGCTGTTACATCTGGAATATCGAAAGCATTATCCGCATTGCCGAAATCGTCAGGGCGGTCAGTCCGCAGACCGTTATTGTTTTCGGCGGCCCCGAGGTTTCTTATCAATATGACGAATTTTTGCCGCGCTGCAACTATCTAATCAGCGGCGAAGGCGAACTGGCGCTTTATCATCTGGTACAGAAACTCAGCCGCGGCGAAAGACCGCAAACTCAGGTCTTAAATGAACCGATCTGCGACTTAACGCAGCTGAAACTGCCTTACTATCTGTACAGCGACGAAGATATTCAAAACCGGCTGATTTATGTTGAGGCCACCCGCGGCTGCCCGTTCAGCTGTGAATTTTGCCTATCATCACTGTCTAAAGGCGTCCGCGAGTTTGACCTTGACAAATTCCTTGCCGAAATGGAAATTTTAATCCGCCGCGGCGTCCGGCAGTTCAAATTCGTCGACCGCACTTTCAATCTCAAATTTGCCAATGTCAAAAAAATTCTCGACTTTTTCAAAAACCGCTGGCAAGACGGCATGCTGCTGCATTTTGAGATTTTTCCTGACCGCCTCAGCCCGCAAATGCTGGAAGAAATCAAGAATTTTCCGGACAAAGGGCTTCATCTCGAAGCCGGCGTCCAAAGCTTTGACCCGGATTCCTTAGACGCGATTTCACGCAAACAGAACGAAGAGCGCACCCTTGAAGTCCTGCGTTTTATCCGCGAGGAAACCGGCGCCGTCATTCATGCCGACTTGGTCGCCGGCATTCCTCATTCCACGTTGGAAACTTTTGCCACCGATTTTGACAAACTTCTGGCCGTCCGGCCGCAGGAACTGCAGGTCGGAATTTTGAAAAAGCTGCGCGGCGCGCCGATTGCCCGTCATGATACTGACTTTCAAATGATTTACTCGCAGTACCCGCCCTATGAAATTATGCAGAACAAAGACATGAGCTATGGCGACTTGCAGCTGATTAAACGCGTCGCCCGGTACTTTGATGTTTTTTACAATTCTGAAAATTTTCCCCATACCGCGCCGCTGATTGAAAAAACCGCCGCTTCGGCTTTTGCCGCCTGGGTTGCTTTCAGCGAATTTTTATGGCGTGAATACCAACAGACTTATAAGATTTCAATTGCCCGTCAAACCCGCATGCTGTTTGACTATCTCAGCCGTTTTATTGACAAGGCCGAACTGGCACAGGCGCTTGATGCCGATTACCGGCTGAAAATCGGGCGCAAAGATAATATTGATTACATCCGGGAGCTGCTGAAATGAAAGAACAATTGCTGCCTTACTGCGAACCGCGTCAGGAAAAAATCGACATGCTGGTCATTCACTGCAGCGCCTACGACCCGCAGACACAAATTCACTGGCTGCACGAATATAAACTCAGTGTTCATTACATTATTGATGAAAGCGGCAAGGTCTGGCGGCTGGTTCCCGAGGAGTTATCGGCATATCACGGCGGCCGGGGATATTGGCGCGGCAAGGAAGGCAGTATCAATCAACGCTCCGTCGGCATTGAACTGGTCAGTTACAGCCTTGGACAACAGCCCTATGCGGCCAAACAGATTGACGCCCTGAGTAAATTAAGCCGCGAAATTGTCGAACGCCATCAGATTCCCGCGGTCAATATCGTCGGACATTCCGATGTTGCCCCGCTGCGCAAAGCCGATCCCGGCAAAGCCTTTCCCTGGCAGCTGCTGGCTGAAAGAGGCCTCGGTTTGTGGCCCCAGAATAACAATGGCGCAAGCAACGCAAATATAGAAAACCTGTTAGCGGCAATCGGTTATGATACCCGCAGCAAAGAAGCACTCAAAGCCTCGGCTTGGGCTTTTTGCC
Organism: uncultured Alphaproteobacteria bacterium; assembly: GCA_944391355.1. Taxonomy (GTDB): domain Bacteria; phylum Pseudomonadota; class Alphaproteobacteria; order RF32; family CAG-239; genus CALXWF01. Next base: position 4,010 of record CALXTG010000171.1, on the reverse strand, counting down.
GCCGTTTCTGCCCCGAACTGGTCGGCGAAGATAAAGATATTATGCATTTGATTGACAATGTTGTTCCCCAAACAGATAATTTCATGTCAGATTCCCGCTTCCTCTCCCACCTGAATACCGTCGCAGAGATTTATAGTAAAAACAACCATTGACAGGAAGCATAATGCATTTTGAATCAATGAAGATTTGTTTCATGAATAATACAAAAATAATAGCCAAAGCTAAATATCTTTTATGGAAAATGGGAATAAGAAAAACCATTCCGGGTGTAATCATAAACAACATTCCGATTGAAGAAAACAATGACCCTTTGATTAATATCTCCTGCGACAAATCTTTTTTCTTTTCGCCTACTCTTGAAAAGCAAAAGAAAACATTAGTCAGACATACTGTATATCAGCGCCTAAAAGAAGCGCAGAAACTTTTACCCCCCGGAATTCATTTTAAAATTTTTTCTGCTTACAGATCTTTAGAACAACAGCAAAAACGTTGGGATTATCTTTATAAAAAAAATAAAAAAGATTTTCCTAATTTAAGTGAAGAAGAAACCATTAACAAGACACAAAGCCAGATTGCCAACCCGCAAGCCGGCTTCGGCGGTCATCAAACCGGTGGCGCTGTTGATATCAGCCTTTGTAATGATCAAGGGCAGGATTTAGATATGGGAACAGCCTATGGTGAGCACAACCCAAACACCTTTACACAGAACAAAAACTTAAATAAAGAACAGCAACAAAATCGTAAAATTCTTTTCGACGCAATGACGGCAGCGGGTTTTACCAACTATCCGGCCGAATGGTGGCATTATTCTTATGGCGACAGGATGTGGGCAGCATACAGCCGCAACAAAATAAGCCTTTATAATTTAGTGGATGAAAACCAAATAAATAAAATAGACCGTTATACAAACTTTAATTAAAGTTTGGATAGCGTGCGTGAATAATAAGATTTAAGGAAGCCGAAGCGTGAGCGTGCACTTTAGCACGTGACCGGTTCGGCTTTCCGAAAAATCTGTATTAGTCACCAGCTAGACGAACTTTAAAGCGTCAAGGGCGCCTTGCAAAATATAAGCCGCTGCTCCGGCGTCGAGGACTTTTTTGCGTTTCGAACGTGAGAGATCGACTTCTTTGATTAAAAAATTTTCTACGGCCGAAGAAGAAAGACGCTCGTCCCAAAATAAAATCGGCAAATCGGTCTGCTCAGAAAGCTTGGCGGCAAAAGCGCGGACTTCTTGGGCCATTTCGCCCTCCTCGCCGTTCATCTGCAGCGGAAGCCCCAAAACGATACCTCCGATTTCTTTTTCTTCAATAATGCGGCGGATTTCCTCCCAGTCTTTTTCCCAGCTGCTGCGGTAAATGATTTTATACGAAGTTGCCACCATCTGTAGCAAATCGGACACCGCCACCCCCAGACGTTTGGCGCCGTAATCAAAGCCCAAAACGGCCTTGTAGGGTTTCAGCTGCTGTTTGAATTCTTTAATGTTCACTGTTTAATCTCTCTTCGGCATTGACAAAATTTTAAAATCAGATTACCAAGAAAACAGAGAATTACAATTAAAAAATTATTAATATGGAAACTGGGTTACTTTGTATCATCGGCATCGTGCTTCTGGCACTCGCCGTAATGATTGTGAACAGCATTTGCAAAAGTTGTTACATTCACAAAATCATCAGCAGTAAATTTTGGCGGCTGAAGCTGAATTTTCCGTACGAAGATGAAAACAGCGTCATTAAAAAACTGCAGGAAAAGAAATTGTCCGAGCTGCGAAAGCTCTATCAAAAACTAACCGTATAACCCAAAGTTATACGGTTTTTTTCGGCCTTGCTAATTGATTTTTAACAATCTCCCTATAATATCATGATGTAAAAAACTGTTTGAAGGTGATGAAATGAAATTAAAATATCTCCTGGCCTTAATCTTGTGTTTTTGCGCCGGCAATGTCCGCGCCGAACTGCAAATTGACGTAAATGGCGCTATGCGCGATCCGCTGCCGATTGCCTTTCCGGAAATGATTCATGAAGGATTTTGGGTCGGCCAGTATGCCAAAAGGATTCGCAATGTCGTCATCGCCGACCTGGAACGTTCCGGCCTGTTCAGAATAATCCCCGAAAACAGCTATATTCAGGAACTGACCTCAATCAACCAGGAACCCAACTTTACCGATTGGAAAGCAATTAACGCGCATGCTCTGGTACAAAGCGCCGTCACTCAGACCGACGAACAACATCTCAAGGTCGAGTTCCGTCTTTGGGACGTATTTTCGCAAAGCCAGCTTAAAGGACAGTCTTTTACCACCACCAAAGACAACTGGCGCCGTGTCGCTCATGTGATTGCCGATGCGATTTATGAACGTCTGACCGGAGAAAAAGGCTATTTTGACACCCGGATAGTTTATGTTTCCGAAAGCGGACCGGCCACCCGCCGCATCAAACGTTTGGCGATTATGGATCAGGACGGTGAAAATCACAAATTTTTGACCTCGGGCGCCGCGATGGCCCTAACTCCCAGATTTTCGCCCAATCTGCAAAAAATTACTTATATGTCTTATTCAGGAACCAGCCCCAAAGTTTATATTCTTGATCTGGAAACCGGACGTCAGGAACTGCTCGGCAACTTCCCGGGAATGACTTTCGCTCCGCGCTTTTCGCCCGACAGCAAAAAAGTTTTGTTAAGTTTTGCCAGCGGCGGCAATACCGAAATTTATGAAATGGATTTACAAAACCGTACCAGCAGACAATTAACCAAACATCCGGCAATTGATACTTCGCCGAGCTACTCGCCGGACGGTTCGCAGATAGTCTTTAACTCTGACCGCGGCGGGAATCAGCAGCTTTATGTCATGAATGCCGACGGCTGCGACGTTCGCCGCATCAGTTTCGGCGCCGGCCGCTATGCCACGCCGGTTTGGTCGCCGCGCGGTGACTATATCGCCTTTACCAAAATGGCCAACGGCAGATTTTATATCGGAGTAATGTTCCCGGACGGCAGCGGCGAACGCGTTTTAGCCGAAGGATATCTGGTCGAAGGCCCGACCTGGTCGCCGAACCGCCGCGTGCTGATGTATTTCCGCCCGGAAAAAGGCGATCGCCGCGGCAATGCTCCGGTTAAACTTTATTCGATTGATCTGACCGGTTATAACGAACGGCTGATTGTCACCCCGGCCGACGCCTCCGACCCGGCCTGGTCTCCGTTGTTGCCGTAAAAAGATAAAAGCCCCCGACGGGGCTTTTATTAATAACAAATACACCGGCTGGGCTCCGATCCGCAATTTCTGTATTACTTGCCCGTTATACGGACTTTTATCAATCGCCGATACGCAAAGCTTCAATAAAGGCCGTCTGCGGAACTTCTACTTTGCCGAACTGGCGCATCCGTTGTTTGCCTTTTTTCTGTTTGTCAAGAAGCTTGCGTTTGCGGGTAACGTCGCCGCCGTAACATTTGGCGGTAACATCTTTGCGCAGCGCCGAAATCGTTTCACGGGCAACCACCCGGCCGCCGATGGCCGCCTGAATCGGAATTTTAAATAAATGCCGGGGAATCAGATCCTTAAGGCGTTCGCATATCTGCCGCCCGCGAGATTCGGCTTCGCTGCGGTGACAAAGGAACGCCAGCGCGTCAACCGGTTCCTCATTAATCAATATCTGCACTTTAACCAGATCAGACTGGCGGTAAGCGCCGAGCTCATAGTCAAAACTGGCATAACCGCTGGTAATTGATTTCAGGCGGTCATAAAAATCAAAAACAATCTCGTTAAGCGGAATGTTGTAAACGACCATCGCCCGGGCTCCGACATAAGTCAGCTCAACCTGTTCGCCGCGGCGCTCGGTGCAAAGTTTGAGAACCGCGCCGAGATATTCGTCGGGCACCATAATCGTCGCCTTAACCCAGGGTTCTTCAATTGAGGCAACCGTACTCAGATCAGGCATATCGGCCGGATTATGCAGGGTTATCTGTTCGCCGTTGGTCATATTGATTTTATATGCCACCGACGGCGCCGTGGTAATCAAATC
>CALXTG010000170.1 GCA_944391355.1 uncultured Alphaproteobacteria bacterium | reverse complement strand
GCGTCAATTCTTCCCGCTGCGACGAACTCGGGTATACCAAAACCACCGCCGACTGCGCCGGTCTGGATACCCTTGTCTGTCCCTTTGATGAAAATAAGGTGTTCTGTATCTTTTCCGAAAAAAGCTGTGAGGTCGGGGATATTCTTTATGAAAATAAAAAATGTTATGTAAAGGCTATTGACGGCAAAACGGCAATCGGGATTGTTTTTGATACTGAAAAACGTTTGGCCATGGCTTTGGATGAAGCAACTTTAGAATGGGGCGGATATGGTAAAGAAATAGGCTCCGCGGCACGGGGAACTTCGGGAAAAAGCAATACAGCGGCAATTCTGGCTTATGGCGAGGCCAATAATATTAAGTATCCGGCCGCCGAATATTGCAATAAGTATAGTACAAGCGGAACAAAAGCCGGAGACTGGTTTTTACCGAGTATGGAAGAGCTTGAATCGTTGGCGGCTAACTACATAGTTGTTAATGAAAAACTGATGACTATAGCCGGAAAAACGACGATATCGGAAAAGAGTTCTTATTGGTCGTCTTCTGAACTCAGCAATTACTCTGCCCGGAGACAGGTTCCGCTTTCCGGCGATCCCTATTACAGCGACGACCTTAAGACTAATGTTTTCCGCGTTCGCCCGGGTTTGGCTTTTTAGTTTATTTTCATCATCAAAAGATGAAGCCAAAATTATATCGGCTGAAGAATAAACCGCCGCAGATTTTTTGCTTTAACCTCTGTTCAGATATCTTTTCTGGATAAGTCAATATAAAAATTTTGTTTTTTTTCAAATTACGATATTGATTTATGCGGTAAATAACGTTAACTTAAGAATAAATTTTCAAAACTGATAATAATAACGAGGTAAAAGTGACTAAATCTGAATTAATTGAACGTATAGCAAACAAAAACCCCCATCTGATGTTAAAAGATGTCGAAAGAATTGTCGGGGTGATTCTGGATAAAATTACCAGTTCTTTAGCAAAAGGCGAAAGAGTCGAATTTCGCGGTTTCGGGGCTTTTTCAGTCCGTACCCGCACGCCGCGCATTGCTAAAAATCCTCGTACCGGTGAACAGGTTAAAGTAGAGGAACGTAATATCCCCCACTTTAAAACCGGCAAACAGCTGCACGAACTTTTGAATAAATAAGCATCCTCTGTTTTAGAAAGGGTTACGGTTATGGGTTTCATTAAAATGCTTATCGGATTGCCCCTCCTGGTCGTTATCCTGGTATTTGCCTTCGTCAACAACGAACTGGCGACCTTTAACCTTTGGCCTTTCTATATTGAGATAACCGTTTCGCTGAGTGTTGCGATTGTCTTTTTACTGGCGCTTGGGTTCATTCTCGGGAGCTTTTTCTCCTGGCTTTCCTATGCGCCGGTACGCAAGGCTTTGCGCCAGCAGAAAAAACAATGCCGGAAACTCAGCAAAGAGCAGATGAAACTGGTTAAGGAAATGGAAGATCTGCATGAGAACCTGAATTCTCTGAAAGAGCTTGAGGCCAAACAGCCCAAACCGACTTTCCGTTCCAAAATTTCCAATTTTTTCAAACGCAAAACCAAAGATTCGGCAAATGATGCACAGAATACCGGCGGCGTACTTTAAACTGGAAATTTAACCGAAAGTCTGCTAAGACTGAGTCTCTGTTTTAACAATATATGGTAAGAAAATGAATTGGCTAACTGATTTCGTTCGTCCGAAGATCCAAAAGACTGCCCTTAAGGAGATTGACGACAATCTCTGGACCAAATGTCCTCAGTGCGGGCAGATGCTGTTCTCCAAAGAACTGAAAAAAAGCAATTATGTCTGCACCCGTTGCGGTCACCACCTGCGCCTTTATATCGAAAAACGTTTCAAAATGCTTTTTGATAACGGTGAATATAATGAGATCACCCTGCCGCGCTGTCCGGAAGATCCTTTGAACTTTAAAGATTCCAAACGCTATACCGACCGCCTGAAAACTTATCGCAAATCGACCGGCAATGATGATGCCATCCGGGTTGCCCAAGGCGAAATCGGCGGCATTACCTGCGTCGTTGCGGCGATGGATTTCTTCTTTATGGGCGGTTCAATGGGAACGGCAGTCGGCGAAGGAATTGTCAAAGCAGCCGAAATGGCCTGCAAAGGAAATTATCCGCTGATTACGATTGCCGCTTCCGGCGGCGCCCGCATGCAGGAAGGCATTTTATCATTGATGCAAATGGCTCGTACCACTGCCGCGATTAATCAGGTTAAGGAAAAAGGCCTGCCGTTTATTTCAGTTTTGACTGATCCGACTACCGGCGGCGTTTCTGCCTCTTTTGCGATGCTAGGTGATATTCATATTGCCGAAAAAGGCTGTGTCATCGGTTTTGCCGGCCAGCGTGTTATTGAACAGACCATCCGCGAGAAGCTGCCTGAGGGTTTCCAGCGTGCCGAATATCTGAAAGAACACGGCATGGTTGATATCGTTTGCGAAAGAGCTCAGTTGAAAAATGAGCTGGTTAAAGTTATCAGCATCCTGACCCACAGCAAGCCGCGGCTGAATACGCTGTCAATAGAGCGTCGCTGATTTTACAAAGAAGACCCCGGAAATGCCGGGGTTTTTCTTTGGGGTTATTCAAAATCTATAATCACGATTTCCGGCGGACAGTTAAAACGTACCGGCAGCAGGCTGGTTCCCAGTCCGCGCCCGACAATCATTTTTTTGCCGTCTTCCTCAATCAGGCCGCCGGCATAACGGCGCCCGAAATCCGAAGGTATCAGCAGCGGACCGATAAACGGAACGGCAACTTGGCCGCCATGCGTATGTCCGGCCAGTGTCAACATAACGTTTTTCGGTACCTGCGGAAATATATCCGGCGAATGTGTTACCAGCAAAACCGGAGCGTGAGCGCCTTTCAGCGTTTTCTCCAAATCCGGAATTCTCATGGTATAATCAGCCGCGCCGGCAATCGTTAATTCGCCGCGTCCGGTTTGAAGTGAAATATTTTCATTTTCCAAAACCGGAATACCGGCCTGTTGCAATGCCTGCCGCACTTTCTCGCCGTCAAGATACCAGTCGTGGTTTCCCAAAACCGCAAAAATCCCGTTTTTGGCCTGCAGTTTGCGCAGTTCTGCGGCAATCTTTTCCGGCGGCATCGAGGTTGTTCCTTTATGGCCCTTAACATAATCTCCGCCGAGAATAATAATATCCGGCTCCGACTTGTTGGCTTCGCGGACAATCTTTTGCAGCCGCCCGCGTTGATTAGGGGCAATATGCAGGTCGCTGATAAAAACAATTCTGAGGCCGGCAAGATTCTGCTGCGGCAAACGATAAAAACGCGGCATCAGCAGTTTCGGCTCAATGCCGAATGCCCAAAGTAACATTCCCGCCCCGAGAACTATGCCGATAATTAAAAACTTCCACATA
>CALXTG010000169.1 GCA_944391355.1 uncultured Alphaproteobacteria bacterium | reverse complement strand
AATAACGTTTTGGCCGGTTCGGCTTTTTATGTTTTGTGCCGCTTCGGCAATTTCCTGCGGAGAGGTATTGTCGGTCAGGGGGCGACGACAAAGAAAACTCAGTTCGGTTTCGTTGACAATCAGAATATCGGTCAGGTTTATTAATTCGTCCGGTAAATTGCGAATCGGGGAAGGGTTCAGCAACGTTACGGCACCGCAGTTTTTGGCTTTGCGAAAAAAGGCCGTTACGGCTTCCAGCGGGATTTCCAATTGACTGACGGCAATATCTCCGGCAGAAATTTTGACGGCTGCGGTATCTTCGGCATTAATGTCGTTATTGCAACCGGGAACGACAATGATTGAATTTTGCCCTTGTGCGTCAACGGTGACGACGGCAATTCCCGAAGGGCGGGAGCTGCTTTGCAGATAAGTCGTTTCAATGTCGTGTTTTTTTATGAAGCCGAGAAGCTCCGTACCGAATGTATCATTGCCGATACGGCCGAGTAAAGCGGTTTTGGCACCCATTTTGGCGCAGGCAACCGCCTGATTTAAACCTTTGCCGCCGGGTAAATATTCTACGCAGTGACCGGCAATCGTTTCTCCGGGAACCGGAAATCTTTCAACCCGGGTGATGATGTCCATATTAATGCTTCCGGCAATAATGACCTGATTCATTTATTTTCTCCGAACGGCTTTTCTTTAGTTATAATATAGTTTATTTTTCTTGGCAATCGACTCATGTGATTTTGGTTGGCAGAAACGTTTTTTGTTGTATAGTCTGTTTATAAGAAGCGTATTAAGGAGATAAAATATGAAAAAATCAATCTTGGTTATGGCGTTTTTATCAGTTCTGGGCGCCTGCGGGCCGAATGATAATCTGGCAGGCGATTGGGTACAACCGGTTCCGGGGATGGAAGAGCAGATACAGGGAATCCGGATTGAAAAGGACGGAAAGACGCAGTCAATTAATATGCATACGCTGGTTTATGAAAAATGGGAAAGGCAGGGTGACAGCCTGATCTTGAGCGGAAAGAGCATAGGCAACGGTCAGACCTTGGAGTTTGCCGATAAGATGACGATTAAGGAGCTGACACCGGAACGGTTGGTTTTGGAAAGTGTCGACGGAATGCAAATTTATCGCCGGCCGGCCGCTGATGAAAAATTTTAAGCAAAAAGTTTGGGAAATCGTCGGCCGTATTCCGCGCGGTAAGGTGATGAGTTACGGGCAGATTGCCGCCGTAGCCGGATATCCGCGAAATGCGCGCATGGTCGGTTATGCGCTGCATGCAATTTCGGATTCCGGACGAATCCCTTGGCAAAGGGTGGTCAGAAAAGACGGTTCGCTGGCAGATTTTTCCGATGACGGCAGCCGGCAGTATCAACTTTTGAAGGCAGAAGGCGTGGTTTTTACTTTAGAGAGGAAAGTTGATATGGAGCAGTGCCGTTGGGAAGCCTGGGAACTGGAAGCCGAGATGATTTTTATGTCCTGAAATTTCGGGCTTCTATGCGCCGGTGTACCCGCGGATAAAGCCGGCCGTAAATAATGCCAGGTTCAACAAAATATAAAGAATCAAGACAATGGTTCCGGGCGTTTCAAAGGCTCGGACGGGAGTTGTTTCCGGCAGGCCGAAGCGGTTAGCTTCCGGGTTGCCTTTGCGCAGCATTATAAAGAGGTTTATGATGATCAGCAACGCGGCGGCGAGAAAGAAAATCGGATGATAATTCAGAGCCGCGATTATGGAAATGACCATGGCCAGATTTACGGCTAAAAATATCCAGGCGTTCAGATCGTTGTCGTGATAGCGGCGTATGCCGACGGCAGCGCTTGGAGAAAAAGATACCAGCGAATAGATAAAATAAATTAAGCCGACCGGCCAATAAAAACTGCTCAAAAGGCTCAGGAGGATGTTGATCAGGCCGTTGGTGATTGTAAAAGACCAGAAGTCAAACCGGGAGCTGCGGCCGGAATAGGCAGCATAGTACCTGAAGGCGCTGATGAAGGCATTCCAGACACGGCTGAAAAAGTTTTGGGCAGCGATTGTTTCCATGGTTATCTCCTTAGTTTTCTGCGGCTTATTTAACCTCAGACAGGTTAAAAGTAAATATTGCGTATAAGAACAGTATCATCAATATAGCCGGGAAATATTGAAATTTTATTAATCAATTATGTCAGGTTCGGGTGGATAAGCAAAAACGGCGATTAAATAAAGAAAGAAGAAATTTTTAATCAGGAGAGAAAAATGACAAATAAAGCTCAGCTTGTGAATCCACTCACAAAATATTTTAACGGCGAATATGATAAGCAGTTTCAGGAATATCCGGGGGTGCAAAGCGAAATGACCCCGGTTCCCGATTGCGGAGAGGAAAGTTATAAAGGCTGCGGAAGGCTGAAAGGACGCAAGGCTCTGATTACCGGCGGGGATTCCGGAATCGGGCGGGCGGCGGCGATCGCCTATGCCAGAGAAGGGGCGGACGTGGCGATTAATTATCTGCCCGATGAAGAAGTTGATGCCCGGGAAGTTAAACGTTATATTGAGGCGGCCGGCGGGAAGGCAGTTTTGCTGCCGGGAGATATCGGCAATGAAGAATTTTGCCGGAAACTGGTCAGTGAGGCTCATGAAGCGCTCGGCGGTCTGGATATTCTGGTATTGGCGGCGGGAATGCAGCAATACAGCCGGGACATTGAGGCGTTGGCTTCCGAACAGTTTGTCAGAACCTTTGAGGTAAATGTCTTTGCGATGTTTTGGATTATAAAGGCGGCTCTGCCGCTGCTTCCGGCCGGCGCCAGCATTATCACCACTTCTTCAATGCAGGCTTATCAGCCGGGAAAGCTGCTGCTTGACTATGCCGCGACTAAGAGCGCGATTGTCGGTTTTACCCGGGCTTTGGCCAAGCAAATTGCGGTTAAGGGGATTCGGGCAAACGTGGTGGCGCCGGGGCCGGTGTGGACTGCGCTGCAGATTGTCGGCGGACAGCCGCAGGATAAGATCCCCGAATTCGGCAAACAGACGCCGCTGATGCGTGCCGGGCAGCCAGCCGAACTGGCAGGAGTTTATGTCTTTCTGGCCTCAGATGAAGCCAGTTTTGTGACTGCCGAAGTTTACGGCGTGACCGGCGGTATGCATCTGGCCTGAGTTCCGTTTCAGCTGCGGGTGGCGCAGAGCTTTTCAGTGCGGCGCTGCCATTCTTCGATTTGCCGGTTGCGGCAGAGCAGAGAACGGATGTTGTTTTCGACGTAGCGGCGTACTTCCGGCCGGCACAGGCGGCAAATGCGTTCTATGCCGCGCCGGATGTCGGCAGCGGTTTCCTGGTAGGTTTTGCGGAGGTCGCCGTCTTCAATGGCGTCTTCCCATAAATCAAGCGCGATTTCGACATGTGAAACGGCTTTTTGCATTTCTTTGTGATATAAATTTATCTGATTTTCGACTTCTTCATTAATCATCGGTTCAATTCCTTAAAAATAAAACGGATAAATTCGGTTACGTCTTCGCGCAGTTCATCTTCATGCACAAATTCGGAAAAATAGCCGCTGTTATCGTTTAACAGGGCTGAGCCCGCGGTTTGTTCTTTTGAAACGGCGCTGTCGGATGTTTCGGGCATGAAATGGGCAAAGTAAAAATTTTCGGAGCGGAAATTTTTACGGAAACCCCGGTGTAAAGCATTAAAAGCCGGGATTGTTTCCAATTGTCTGATAAGTTCTGATTTCATGTCTGCAGTCTCTGACGTTGTGTATAAGGTAATCTATATATGAAAAATACAACAATGTCAATATGGAAAAACATACATCAGTAAATTCTAATATAATATTTACGGGAGATCCTGATTCCGGCCGGCAAGTAGCGGCGTGTAGCAGGCATGTTTGCTCAAGAATTTTTGTATATCGGCGAACTGGTCGTAACGGAGCGTTTTGTATGAATCGTAATGAAAAGTTTTCTTCAGGCGGTTATGCAGGCGATTGGGGTGTTCATTATTACAGGCCGAGATGGCGGCAACTTGCTTTTGCAGGGCAGTTATCTCATAGCTGTTGATATACCGCCGCCGCGGAGAATATTGGGTACTAAAAAAAAATCAGTCCGAGCAGGAGCAGCAGCAAAATTCCAAAGCCGCCGGAGAGAATATTGATGTGATTGCCGCTGATCTTTACGGATTTGTCAATATTGATATTGGTTGGATGCGATTGGTTTTTGGGAGAAATTTTATTGTCATTTTTGGGTGTCGAGGTCGCTAAAATATATTTTATTTCGTCTTGTTCGTTCATAGTCCATTACCTTAAGTAGAATTGCTTCCAAGATTACATAACATCTTGGAGGCTGTCCCAGGTATCAATTAAGTCTTTAATTTTCCCAGTCTTCTGGTCATCGGAGAGCTGGGTTATCTTTTTGTATATGAGAGTAATCAGGCGGGCCTTGTTGGCGGGGGTTATTTCTTTATTTTCCCTGTCAAGCCAGGTTTCTATTTCCGTGATAATCAGGGTCAAGGTTTCGGGATTGAGGACGCTGCCTTCGCCGGCCGGCTGTGAAGACAGGGGAATATCGGTCAATTCCTGTTCGGGGACATGGAGAATCTGCGCGAGTTTTTTGCGGTCAATTTCTTTCAGGCGCAAAGGGGAGCGCAGTTTGATGAACTGCTGCATATAGGCTTCGCTTTTACCCATCATAAGAGAAATAACCCGGTAGTTGAGGCCGGAATTCAGGATTAACTGGTTAATTCTTTCTCTGACAATATCAGGGTTGGTATTTGGCATGATTGTCTCCTCGGTTATCCACAGCTCTTCAGTATATAAGAAATTGAATATTCTGCAAATATGTTTTTTCATATTGACAAGCGTATGTTAAATCATATATTGTCGTTTTGTAAAAAATAAACAGAATCAAATTGTTTTTTGAAAGGAACGGGAATGGCTTATAACAGCAAAAGTTTCAGCGTGGCCGCTTATACCAACGGATTTACGCTGTGGAGCTACGGCAGTGAGGACAAGCTCGACGAGATTATGAAACCGGATTATTTTCGCCGGGCGGCGGCTTTTGTCAGACGCGGGGATATGATTCTGACCAATGCCGACAAAGAAGGAGACATGCAATCGGCGATACTGGTTGTGTCCGAAGCGGGCGGTGAAAAGGTCGCGGTTAAAAGACTGGTATAGTTGTTGAGTTTGGTCGGGATAAGAGGAAAATTCAGGGTAGGGAAAGCTCAATAATAACAACAGGACAAGGAATGGACAAGAAAATGGGCAGAAGGAAACTTAAAGAATTTCACGGTATGAAGACGGGTTTGGTTTATACCGATCCTTATTTGAATCTGGTGCGGGGAGTTTTGGAGCAGGTTATGCGGGATCTGGTTATTGACAGCAACTGCGGCAGTCTGAAAAAAGCCCGGAATGAGGCGTTCAGTTTTTTCTTTGACGAGAGCAGCCATTTTTACTGCGGTTTCAGACAGTGGTGCGAGCTGGCCGGTTTCAGGGAAAGCTACTGGCAGCAGAAAGCCTTGATGAAAATTGCGCTGAAAGTGATTAAACATCCGGTTTTCTGTCGTAAAATTACGTCGTTTTTACAAAACAGCAAATATGGGTCGATGCTAAAATTCTTTATTAATACATTGCGGCGGAATTATCGGGATAATCTGGCCTTAAGCAAAAATGACTGAGGAAGCAGAATGCAGAAAAATATTGAACAATTGAAACAAAAACTTGAGTTTGCCGCGGATGTGATGAAACGGCTGCCGCGGGTTCGGGCGCAGGGGTATAGGAACTTTTGGCCGGCGGTAAAGCATAGTCAGAAAGAAATCAGAGAATGGGAAAGCTTGCCGGTATATATTTGCCCGACTGCAGAGGAAATCAGCCTGATGGATAAAATTCTGGACTGGTATAAGCCGCTGGATCCCGAGGAAACCAAACTGGTGTGGCTGCGGGCAGCGAGAACGCCCTGGAAAATTATCGGGCAGATGTTTAATCAGCATCGCAGTACGCTGAATGAAAAGTACAATTGCGCTTTGGGTAAAATGCTGGGCTATCTTTACCGCCGTCCCGGTAAAGATGAGGCTTAAAAGCCGGGCAGAGAGGAAGATTTTATATATGTGACTAGAAGTTTCTTGCAAATTCTCAGATAAATGGTATTGTCAGATAAGGTGACAGCAGGGGATTAAACATGAAAGCTTATTTTAAAAGGGTGTTTTTATTGGGCGGAGTGTATTTGTTGGCGCTGTTTCTGTCGTGTTTGTTTAACGGTTGGATATTTGCTTTAGTCTTATATATCATCACCGCTGTTTTTATCATCTCGCTGATTCGTCTGTTATTCAACAATGTTCCTAATTTTTTGCGGCGCCTGCAGGAAAAGAGTCCGGGGTTGACTGTTTATCTGACGGCAATCGGCTGGTATCCTTATTTGGTACTGTCGTTATTGGCTTTGGAATTTTTCGGGGCAGAGGCTCAAGGCGATGTCTTGTATGCTCCGGCGGCCTTTTGGGGTGCTCATCTGATAGACTTGTTGATTTTGATTCACGTTATGTTTATTGTTTCTTTAATTTGGGCGGGGATTTATAATCACAGACGGCAAAAGGAAGCGGGAAAGGATTAAAAATGAAACTGTTTTCTAAAGAGGCCTTATTATTGGGCGGAATCTACGGTTTGTATTCTTTTCCTTTAACTTTCTTTGAGGAAAGTTTCGTCGGGGACTTATTAATCTTTATTATGACGGCGGTTTTTCTGGTTTCGATGATTCGGCTGCTGTTTAATAATGTTCCGAAATTTGTTCTTAATTTTAGTGAAAAGCATCCGCGCTTGTCGATTTATTTAGTTGCTTCCGGCTGGTTTTTTTATTTTATCTGGGTTTTTCCAGCCTTTTTGTTGGTTGGTGCTTACACCGGATATTTGTCTGACGGAACCCCGCAGGCACGGTTGATAGAGAAATATGGGGAAAATTTCAGTGATTTTATTTTAGTATTGCTGGGCTTGTCCTTGTTGGGCGCTGTGGTTTATGATTACAGACGGCAAAAACGGGAGAGGAGATAATAATGAAAGATAAATTAATGCAAGTATTTGTTTTAAGCGGTGTCTATTTTATTATCTCCGCTTTTTTAGGGTTAATAAGCCAGCATTTTAATTTATTGGCGGCGCTTGTTTTTCCGGTGTTTTTATTTTCTCTTCTTTTTCTTACATTTTTTAAACCGTTGAATTGGGTAATGAAATTTGAGGATAATTTTCCGAGTGTCGTTTTATTATTAAATATCTTTGGAATTTATGCCATTATATATTTTACGGTTAATGTTTTGGGTATGTCTTTGTCATATATAACGGGTAAAGATACGGTAATTTCAATATTCTATCAGGAGTGGGGAGAGACTATTAATACCGGTATTGATCTTGTTTTTTATTTCGGATTGATTGTGGCTTTACTGCTAATTCTGGTCAGAAAGTTTAGAGAAGCTGTTAATAAAAAAACACAGAAGTTGTGATAAATGGAATGCAAAGATTTTTGTAAAAGGAGGTAATCAAAATGAAAATATTTTTGAAGCAGTTTTTGTTATTGGGAGGTTTTTATTTTGTTATCTCCTTTTTATTCAGCTTTTTTCCGGGGCAGGCGGTGCTTGTCTTAGGATATATACTTTTATTCAGTTGGGTCGTTCTGTTTGTTATTCTGTGTTTTAAAAGGTCGCTTGTTTTCCTGACGAATTTTCAAA
>CALXTG010000168.1 GCA_944391355.1 uncultured Alphaproteobacteria bacterium | reverse complement strand
ATTTTATCTGCGGCTTTCCGACCGAAACCGACGAACAGTTTCAAAATACCGTCAAACTGGTTCATGAAGCCGGCATCACCCGTCTGCATGTTTTTCCTTATTCGGAACGCAGCGGCACCCCGGCGGCGTTAATGCCTCAGGTTCCGGTTGATATCCGCCGGGAACGCGCCAAAATTTTAAGAGAACAGGGAGAAAGCGGCAATGAGTAATTTTTTTGCCAGATTAGGACTGGGCTTAAAAAAATCCTCCAATAAAATCAGCGGCGGCCTAAGCGGAATCTTCACCAAAAAGAAAGTCGACGCCCAAACGCTGGAAGAGCTGGAAGAACTGCTGATCAGCGCCGACCTCGGCGTTAAAGCCTCAACCGGTATTATAAACGGCTTCGCCAAGCGCCGGCTTGACAAGGATATCTCCTTACCCGAAATCAAAGAAGAGCTGGCCGCAGATATTGAAACGATTCTCACCCCTTGCCAACAGCCGCTGATAATTTCTCCGCAAAATAAACCTTTCGTTATCTTGATGGTCGGCGTCAACGGCGCCGGTAAAACCACCACCATCGGCAAACTGACTGCCAGACTGAAAAAAGAGTCAAAACAAATATCCTATATCGCTGCCGATACGTTTCGCGCTGCTGCCGTTGAACAGCTGGAAATCTGGGGACAACGCAACAAAGTCAGAATATTTAAAGGCACCCCCGGCTGTGACAGCGCCGGTCTTTGCTACGACGGCCTGCAGCAGGCGGTCAAAGCCGGAGATGACATTGTCTTTATCGACACTGCCGGCCGCCTGCAGAATAAAAGCGACCTAATGGCCGAACTGCAAAAGATTATCCGCGTCATCAAAAAAGTGATGCCCGACGCCCCGCATGCAGTTTTGCTGACCATTGACGCCACCGCCGGCCAAAATGCGCTTGACCAGGTCAAAACCTTTAAATCGATGGTTGAAGTAACCGGCTTGGTCGTTACCAAACTCGACGGTTCGGCCAAGGGCGGAATTCTGGCCGCCATAGCTGCCGAAACTGCCGTTCCGGTTCATTATGTCGGCGTCGGGGAAACAATTGACGACTTAGATGAATTTAATGCCCGCGACTTTGCCCGCAACCTGCTGGAGATAAAATAATGGAAGAATTAAACCTGTTTACCCCGCAGGAAACCGGAACTTTGCCCGAATTTACCGTCAGCGAAATTTCCGCCGCGGTCAAAAAATGCGTTGAAAGCAATTTCAGCAAAATCCGCGTCAAAGGCGAAATCTTCGGCTGCAAGCGTGCCGATTCCGGACACTATTATCTTTCCCTAAAAGACGAAAATGCCAATCTTGCCGCCGTTATCTGGAAAGGCGTTGCCCTGCACCTGAGCTTCAAACCCGAGGACGGGCTGGAAGTCGTCGCCGTCGGTAAAATCACCACTTTTGCCGGCAAATCATCTTATCAGCTGATTATCGAGCAATTGGAAATTTCCGGCGCCGGTGCTTTGCTCAAACTGCTGGAAGAGCGCAAAAAACAGTTTGCCGCCGAAGGATTATTCGATCCGGCGCATAAAAAACCGCTGCCTTATCTGCCGGAAACCATCGGTGTCGTCACTTCGGCTTCCGGAGCGGTTATCCGCGATATTATCCATCGCGTCCGCGATCGTTTTCCCGGTCATATTATTGTCTGGCCGACCCCGGTTCAGGGCGAAGGCGCAGCCGAAAAAATCGCGGCCGCCATTGAAGGCTTTAACAAACTCCCGCCGGACGGAAAAATCCGCCGTCCCGATGTTCTCATTGTTGCCCGCGGCGGCGGCAGCCTTGAAGACTTATGGCCGTTTAATGAAGAAGTTGTCATCCGCGCCGTCTATGCTTCGCAGATTCCGTTGATTTCTGCGGTCGGTCACGAAACCGACACCATGCTGATTGACTATGTTTCCGATGTCCGTGCCCCGACCCCGACCGGCGCCGCCGAATTTGCCGTACCGGTCAAAGCCGAACTGGCCATGCAGATTAACAATCTCGGCCTGCGGCTCGGCAACGGCATTTTACGTTTCTTTGCCGAAAAACAAAATCTGCTGACCGGACTGGCCAGAGGTATTCCCAATCTTTCCCAGTTGCTGTTCGAAAACCAGCAGAAACTTGACGACCGCCTGGAAAGACTTAATCAGGCATTCAAAACCCTGCTGCTCCAAAAACATAATCAGATAGAACGAGCCGCTCTGCGCCCTTATTACATTTTAAATATTTTAGAAAAAAAGCAAGAAAATTTAAACAATTTATCGACTAGACTTGATTCGGTATCGGTCGATTCGGTTCTGAAAAGAGGCTTTGCCTGGGTTCGTAACGATAAACGGCAAACCGTTTACAATGTCTCCGATGCCCGCAAAGCCCGCTCTCTGGAAATCAGATTCCATGACGGGCAGATAACAACCGGCTGCAATTCACAGCCTGCCGCAGGGAGAAAAAAGAAAAATGAAAATCAGGGGGACTTATTTAATCTTTAGCCTTTTGCTCTCATTAGACTGCCATGCCGCCGATATCTGCGGCAAAAAAGCCCAGGGCGAAATTATGCAGGGTCATGCCCCCGGATACCGGGAAGTCATTTTCAAAAACAAAACTCATAAGATTTCACCCGACGGCCGTTTTATTATCGCTTTCGAACGCGACAACGCCGGACGCGAGCCCCTGACGCTGGTTGATAAAGACGGTAAAAAAATAACTTACAAATTTAAAGTCGATAAAACGCAATGGGATATTCAAAATCTTAAAGGCGTACAGCCGCGCAAGGTCACGCCTTCTCCCGAAGACAATGCCGCAATTGAAAAAGAACGCAAACTGATTCGAACCGCTCTGGCCGAAGACAAAGCCGATCTCTTCTGGCAAAAAGGTTTCATTCGTCCCGTAGACGGCCGCATCAGCGGCAATTTCGGTGGCCAGCGTATTATGAACGGCAAAAAAATGAACCCGCACGCCGGCATGGACATTGCCGCCCCCGAAGGCACCCCGATTAAAGCGGCGGCCGACGGCATTATCACCCTAACCGCACCGGAATTATTTTATTCGGGAAACGTTGTCGTGATTGATCACGGTTACGGATTACAGACCATTTATGCGCATCTCAGCCGGATAGACGTAAAAAAAGGCGATAAGGTTAAACAGGGCGATATCATCGGCAAAGTCGGCCGCACCGGCAGAGTCACCGGCCCGCATCTGCATTGGGGCGCCAGCCTCAGAGGAACAAAGTTCAACCCTCAGTCATTGTTAAATATGCCAAAAACTGATAATTTTTGTTTCAATTTATAAACAATTAATATAGAATTGATACAAGCATAAGAATTAGGTAGGTACAGATGGAAAGTTTACATAAGCAAATAACCTGGGATTCAATTACTTGTCTGGTGGTTGACGACGACAAATTTTCACGAACCTTTATCAAAACCGCGCTTTATCAGATCGGTATCAAGAATGCCAAAGAAGCCGCCAATGCCCCCGAAGCGATTGAGATTCTGAACAGCTTTAAAATTGATGTAATACTTCTCGATCAGCAAATGCCCAACAAAAGCGGACTGGAATTTGCCCGCGAATTAAAATCAGGCAACCTCAAAGACACCGAAAATATTCCGATCATCATGATTACCGTCGATACCAAAGAAAAAACCGTGCTTGATGCCAAAGCTCTGGGCATTCAGGAATATTTGGTCAAACCGATTTCCCCTCTGGCTTTAAAGAAAAGAATTTGCAGTGCCTTCGGTATTAAACAGGAAAGAGTCTAAACGTGATTAATCTCCATATTTTACTGCTCTCGATTCTACAGGGCATGACCGAGTTTCTGCCGGTCAGTTCTTCAGGTCATCTGATTCTGTTTTCAAAATTTACCGCTTTCCCCGACCAGGGACTTGCATTGGATGTTGCCGTACACGTCGGTTCGATTATTGCCGTGATGATTTACTTCTCCGAAGACATCTGGCAAATGATCAAAGGCGTTTTCAAAACCCGTTTTTTACCCAATTTCCAAAATAAGGGCGCCCAACTTTTCTGGCTGATTGTCTGCGGGACTTTGCCGATTGTTGTCGTCGGCCTGCTGCTGGAAAGCAACGGCATGGAATGGCTGCGCAGTACCCGTATTATCGGCTGGACGATTCTCGGGTTTGGAATTTTGCTGTTCATTGCCGACCGGGTCGGAATGACCATTCGCAAAATTGACCACCTGACTTTTCTTGACGCTTTTTTAATCGGTCTGGCACAGTGTTTGGCTCTGATTCCCGGTACCAGCCGTTCCGGCATCACCATCACCATGGGACGTTTCTTAGGGCTGGAACGCCGCGATGCCGCCAAATTTTCAATGCTGTTGTCGATTCCCGCGATTCTTGCTGCCGGCAGTTTGGTTGCCTATGAACTATATCAAAGCGGCAATCTGGCGACGATGATTGACGCCGTCGACGGCATAACCTATTCGTTTATTGCTTCGATTATCGCCATTTATGTAATTATGTGGTGGCTGAAAAGGTCAACATTTCTGCCGTTTGTAGTCTATCGGGTCATCCTCGGCGGCTGGTTATTGTTAGAATCTTACGGATTTTTGCAATAATTTAAAAAAAGATGTTGCGTTATAAAAAAAAATCATTTATATAAGTTCGTGTTGCCCTGGTGGCGGAATTGGTAGACGCGCATGCTTCAGGTGCATGTTGGCTCAGCCAGTGGAAGTTCGAGTCTTCTCCAGGGCACCATAATAAAATACCTCCTTTATGGAGGTTTTTTATTATGGTATTTTCTGAAACAGCTCGAACTTCCAGAGGGAAGTTTGACTACAAGCAACAGGCGGACGGAAGTACGCCGGCGGCGGCTGCCGGTTGCGCAGTGGAACGAGCAATGCGCCAGCATTGTCGAGGACAGTCTTCTCCAGGGCACCATATTAAAAAAAGACCCCAATGGGTCTTTTTTTAATATGGTGAATAGACCTTGTTGTGAGCCAGGAAAGCGACAGCAACCGCAGCGAACTTACAAGGCCTTTGACCGCAGCGCAGTTGTTGAGCTTATATGATAAGCGAAACTTACGAAGCTAGATAATAAAAAACCTCCATAAAGGAGGTATTTTATTGTAGCGGATAAACTTTCATCCCAAACTCTTTTGCATTTTACAAAATGACTGAAGCTTCTTCACCCGGCAAAAAAGCAAAATAAAGATACAAATCGCTTATTTCATCTCCCCAATTTAAACGCTTTCTGCCATTTTCCAACATATAGTATCCACAGATACGTCCATGCAGATCCGTATAGGTGCTTGATGTCCAGGAATTCAAAATCCGAAAATTTCGCGGACTTCCCATTCTTTCAAGCTCATCAATTTGCTGCAAGGTCAAGAGCCCGGCCTCTTTACAGTGAGGATTCCGGCGTTTAAATTCCATTTTGTAAATATAAGCTTCTTTTAACTGAACAGCGCGGCAAAACGGCATCCACCCGACGAAAAGGTGAACATCTTCAAAAGAGATAAGACTTCCGGCAAAACAACGTCTGCATCCCAAATCAATTGCAAAATATTCCTCTGAAGTGCTCTCAGGCAAAAGCGGCTCTAACCGTTCATTAACTAAAATAAGATCTTCCATAACAATAATTTTTTAATGATAACTGACTCTCTCGTATATTAATATCTCCTCAATCCGAGTCAACAGCAATCTGCGGATTCAACTTATAATACACGAATACATCATTAAATCCCTGTGTATGGCGATTATATTTCTCTTTAACCGATATCGCTCTTTTAATTCAGAAACCAATGCAAAACCTATTTAGACAATAGACTTTTTATTCGGTAAGGCTATATTGGAGTCATGAAAAAAGATACTCTGGCAAATTTACTTCTGGAATGGTACGAACAAAACGGACGCGACCTCCCGTGGCGCGTTAAGGGCGGCGCTCACCCTGACCCTTACGTAATTCTTGTCTCCGAACTGATGCTGCAGCAAACTACGGTTAAAACCGTTATTCCTTATTTCTACCGTTTTATGGAAAAATTTCCGACCATCAATGCTTTGGCAGCCGCCCCGTTGGAAGAAGTTTATCTCTATTGGCAGGGATTGGGCTATTATTCCCGCGCCCGTTCATTGCATAACACCGCGCAGATTATCATGCAACAATACCGCGGCAAATTTCCGCAAACCAAAAATGAAGTCCTTAAATTAAAAGGGATCGGCCCTTATACCGCGGCCAGCTTTTTGGCTTTGGCGTTTAATCAGCCGGAAACCGTCGTCGACGGCAACGTCATCAGAATTATCTGTCGTCTGTATAACCTTGAACAGCCGCCTGCGGAAATCATGCCTTTAATCCGCCAGAAGGCCGAAGCCCTGACAGATGAATACCATGCCGCCGATTACGCATCAGCAATCATGGATTTAGGCGCCTTAATCTGTACACCGGCCAATCCCCGCTGCAAAGACTGCCCCTGGCAAAACCGCTGCCAAGCCCGACAGCTCGGTAATGCCGAAAAACTCCCGCTCCGCAACAAAATCGCAAAGCCCGAAAAGTACGGAAAAGTTTATCTTGTCTTTAACCGCAAAGGTGAAGTTTTTATTCGCAAGCGTACCGAAAAAGGCTTGCTTTCCGGACTGTACGAATTCCCCTGGAGCGCAGAACGGGATTTATTCCCTCAAACCGAACCGCAAGACAGCCGGCTGAATGTTACCCATGTTTTTACGCATTTCCGCCTGAACTTAAAAATCTATACCCTGCATTGTGAAAATCCGGATAAAGACGGTATTTTTACCATTCCCGACAACCTCAAGAACTATCCTTTTTCAACCCTGATGAAAAAAGTTTACCAGACTTATGCTTCATCACATACACAGCTCCCTCTGTTTACAAAGGTAAAATCATGACAAAGAATCATAAATTCATAACCTTAATAAGCCTTATCGTTATACTGGTCATAAGTCTCGGTATAATCGCCGGCCCGTCTCTTTATGTTCTCTTCCCTCTTCCGAGTGATGATTACGTCAAAAAATTTAACCGGGAATTCCGGGAAAGTCTGTATAACCCGGAAAAAATTCCCGCTGCATTGCATACAATCTCTCAAGGAATTAAAGTTTACCCGGATCGCCTGGATCTGCGCTTCGGAAAAATGTTTGCCTGCAAAACCTATAAAAACCCGGACTGCATATCCGCAGAAATTATTGACATGAGCAGACGTTCCGTCAAAAACAACAACCAATGGCAATGGCTGAACGGAGAAACCCGGGATAAAAAATTTATGCTTGAGAACATCGTCGCCTATCAACACGACCTCTTCAAGTTTGAAGCCGATAACGCTCTTGAAGCTTCTGTCCGCAGCATTCTGCAATATTATCCAGACAACTGCGAAAATCTCAATATGCTCGGTGTCTTATATATCTTGCGCAATGATCCCGACACCGGAGAAAAATATTTGAACCAGGCACATAAACTTGCCCCTGATGATGAAATAATCAATAAAAACCTGCGGGAACTGAAACTGCGCAGACAGCAGCTTTCCGAACGGAATACCCATTAATAAACAAAAACAGATATCTGTTTTCGTTATTTTTGAACTTATCTCCAGTTGTTTTTCCGGTACGGATTTCTATATTATTTATAGAAGGCCCCATAAAAAATAATTCTGGTAAATAATTGAAAATTATACTATACTGACACTGTTTCATACGAACAAAGGGGGGAAGCATGGAATATTCGCAAATATCCGTAGACATCAAAACACTGCAGACTCAGCACGCTCAGCTCGACAATGCTATCCGCGAGGAAGAAAATCATATCTGGAAAGACATGATTAAAATCGAACAGCTCAAGAAAGCCAAACTCAAAAAGAAAGACGAGCTCCTGAAAAGGACGCTGAAATTTTCCTGATAAATAATTATTTTCCCAAAGAAAAAGCGGCATTCTCTGCCGCTTTTTTTGGAAAAACTCTCTTACTCTTTGCGTTTAGGCAAAGCGCTTTCGACTGTCGCCGACATTGAAACAATCAGTTCAAAAAGATGCTTGGCAACCTGCGGATTCCGAATACGCTGGAAAGCCGTAATAATACTCATATTCTTGGTATCCAACAACGGATCGCCGACCGCATTGCTGACGACAACCTCTCCTTCCTGCTTGGCGCCCTTATTCAAGAGCCGGCGCGGACTTTTATTAATGGTATCTTTATCCATTTCATCAAAAAAATAGCTGACCGGAACCTGCAAAACCTGACTGATATCCCACAAACGGCTGCAGCCGATACGATTACTGCCGGATTCATATTTTTGAACCTGTTGAAAGGTCAGCCCTAACAACGTGGCAAATTTCTCCTGAGACAATCCCAGATTACAGCGGCGCAGACGAATACGCTGGCCGACATGCACATCAATCGGGTTAGGAGAACCGTCGGGACAACGTCCGCGATAAGAAGTCCGTTTAACTTTGCTCATTGTTTACCCTTTCTAATTCACAATTACCCGTACAGTCTATTCTACAAATTGCAATAATTCAACCCATAATTTCAAACCGGCCGGCAATAAATCTTTAGGACTCAAAAAAAATCTGCCGGGATTTCAAAAACCCCGGCAGATTTCATAATCATAACCGATATTTATACAAACATTGTATCCAGCAATTCTTTGCAATAACAACGCAGTTCGGGATCTTCCATCAGGCTGAGCTTCAGATTTGCCCGCTCCAAATCTTTATTGGTACCGCAGTCAAAACGCATAACGTCACACAAAACGCCGCTGAGTTTTACGCCGCGTTCGGCAGCCAGATTCATGGCATCGGTCAGATTAATTTCACCGTTGCCGCCCTTTTGAACCTCCGGCAGAATATCCATAATCACATTCGGCAGAATATAGGGCCCCATACTGGCATAATTGGAAGGTACCTCTTCCAGTTTCGGTTTTTCAACCAATCCGCGGGCATGAACCACCCGGCCGTCGCGAACCGTCCCTTTCAGACAGCCGTAACGAACCATCTCGCTGGTCGGAAATTCCATAATGTTTTCAACCATGCCGCCAAATTCGTCATAAACTTTCAGCAACTGTTTTAACACGCCCTCGCCGCGAATATTGACATAAACATCATCAGGCCACATGACAATAAAATCACGGGTTCCGACCAAATCTTTAGCCATCAGCACGGCATGGCCGTTGCCTTTGGGTTCTTTCTGCTCGGCAAAGGAAAGCTTCATTCCTTCCGGAATAACTTCGCGAACGGCTTTCAAGAGATCAAGTTTGTTTTTGGCAATTAAATGCTCTTCCAGCCAGGGATAAGGTGAAAAATAAGTCTCAAATAAATGTTTGCAGGATTGATCGCTGTAAATGAAGATGATCTCCTTAACCCCGATTTCCGCACAGGCATTGACCGCATACTGAATAATCGGAATATTATGCAAAGTCAGAAACCCCTTATGCAGGGCTTTTGTAGCCGGCAAATTTCTGGTTGACAAACCGGCAACGGGGAGAATACATACTTCAGGTTTTTGTTTCATATCGGCAACTCCGGATAATAATTGTTAACATTATACTAAAGATATAGCATAAAAAAACGATTCGACAACCCTATTTTTTGCGTATTACCCCACTGGCTTTGGTTTTTATTTCCCCTTCCCGCAGAATCAGATTGCCGGCAGCGGGTTTTGCTTTTTCCGCCCCGGAATCACTGCGTTTGACAACGCCTTGCGGCGTCGGATTCCCGGCAGAAAAATCCAAGACTTTTACCTCTTCGTTCTTCTGTGCCTCCTCGGCTTTTTCGATATCTTCGATATCCCGTCTCACCGTCATGCTTTTACCGGTTCCTTTTATCGAAATCTTACCGGTATTTTCTTCCAGCTTCCGCTTAATCTCCTCAGCTTTAATTCGGTCATGATATTTTTTTTCTTCCAGAGCAACTCTTTCTTCGGCATATTGCCGCAATTCACCGACCGTTTGCTCCAAAGCCGCCGCATTCATCTGAATCTGCATAACCGCCAGCTCCAGATTATGAGCCTTGTCTTCCAGCTCATTGGCGTTATCGCTTTCGGCAGCCGCTTCCAGTTCCCGGTCAATCTGCTGCTTGGCATTTTCCATATCTGCGGAACGGGATTCAATGACCTTAAGCAGCCGCAGAATATTTTCATCCTGCGCGGTCTGGTAACCGCTTTCGGCCTGCCGCAGCCTCTCATCATAGCGGCTGTATCCGTCCCGGAAATTTTTCACGATATCCAAACTGTTATTATAAGCCTGCGCTATTTTATCGCCGTGTGTCTTAATCCGCAGTCTGAGTTCTTTAACAAAACTCTCTCTGATACGCTGCTGG
>CALXTG010000167.1 GCA_944391355.1 uncultured Alphaproteobacteria bacterium | reverse complement strand
ATATTCTCTTTGTCTTTGTGTACGTTTATATATTGTGAACAATATACTTTAACCGTATCTTCTATATTTTTTTCTCGCTGAAAATTTTTAGTTATTGGGTTACATGCACACACAAACATTGAGCCGTATCTATTAGGGTACTTTGTGTGAGGAACAGAAGATAGTTGCAACATCTGCGAATATTTATATATTTGATTATTTATTCCCTTAACAATATCTTTACAATCTATAAAATTTTCACATATAATTATTCCACCAATTTCATCTGCTCCCTCTCTAAATAAATAATAATCATAATTGGTTAGATATTTGTGAATTACTAAAGCCGATAAATGTAAAAATTTATCTGCTCGTCTCATCCCTTCTTTACTTATCAAAACTCCTGACTTTTCTTCTGATGATAATGATAGCACCTTATTAAGGCCTCCTATGTTTACTCCATCTCCCCATAAACGGAAAAGTTGTTTTTGTGGATATTCTTTGATATAGCGTTTTAATAAATAAAGATTAATCTCAAATGCTTCTTTATTCAACAGGCACGGTATTACATCTTCACTCTTTTTTAGAATATCTTTTTCATTTGAAATTACATACGGAAAAGGAATAAATTTATTATGTTTTTTCCAGAGGGATCTTGCGTATAAAAGTAAGTTCTTATTATCTTCTATAGACATAAAATATATCTTTCAATCTATTAAGGAATAATAAAAACATTATACATCTAATAAGATTATTTTAAAGCTTTTTATTTGTATTAATTTTTCAGTTTATCTAATAAGACCTTATTTCTTTATCAAAATACATTAATTAAGATTATCATTTTTCTCTTGCTTTTCGCGTATAAAAACCCTAAATAATCAATAAATCCAAAAACTAAAAAATTCTGGAATATCATGACTGAAAAAGATTACTACGAATTGCTGGAAGTCAGCCGGGAAGCAAGCGGAGAAGAAATCAAAAAATCTTACCGCCGGCTGGCAATGAAGTATCACCCCGACCGCAATCCCGGCGATCAGGAAGCCGAGCTGCATTTCAAAGAGATCAACGAAGCTTATGAAGTATTGAAAGACGAGCAGAAGCGAGCCGCTTATGACCGTTACGGGCATCAGGCCTTTGCCGGCGGACAAGGCGGCGGGTTCGGCGGTTTTGACTTTAATTTTGGTACCGGCGGCTTTTCTGACGTTTTCTCAGATATTTTCTCCGAATTTATGGGCGGCGGCCGCTCGTCCCGCCAAAGCTATGCCGAACGCGGCGCCGATATTCGCTATAATCTGGACATTACTTTGGAAGAAGCCTTTAACGGTTTGGAGAAAGAAATAAAAATTCCCTCTTCTTCAGTTTGTGAAAAATGTCACGGCCACGGCACCAAAGACGGCAAAGAAGCGCCGCTTTGCCCGCATTGCCGCGGCACCGGAAAAGTCCGCGCCCAGCACGGAGGCTTCTTTATTGTCGAAACAGCCTGCCCGCATTGTCAGGGACGCGGCCGGGTTGCCAAAGATGTCTGCCCTGATTGCCGCGGCGAAGGAGCCGTTCATCAGGAAAAAACGCTGAAGATCAAAATTCCGGCCGGTGTTGAAGACGGAACCCGGATGCGTCTCACCGGCGAAGGCGAGGCCGGACTCCGCGGCGGCGAGAACGGCGATTTATACATTTTCATTACGGTCAAACCGCATAAGCTTTATGCCCGCGAAGGCGCCAATTTATATGCCTCGGTTCCGTTATCCATGTGCTGCGCGGCTCTGGGAGGAACCGTAACAATTCCGTCCATTGACGGCGAACCGCTGGAAATTAAAGTTGAGGCCGGCACGCAAAGCAACCAACAAAGCAAAATCCGCGGTGAGGGGATGACCATTATCCGCTCCAAACAACGCGGCGATTTGTTTGTTCGTTTCCAGGTTGAAACCCCGACCCGCCTGACCGCCCGGCAAAAAGAACTGCTTGAAGAATTTCGCAGCCTGAGCAAAGACGATGAATGCCAGCCCGAGGCCAGAAGTTTCTTTGAAAAAATTAAAGACCTGTTCAAGAAAGCCGTATAAGGAAAAAATATGAGTAAGATTGCAATTATCGTTGCCATGCAGAAAGAACTTGAGCTGATCGGCAGCCTGATGTCCGACGCGCAGACGGTGGAAATCAACGGCCGAAAATATACGGAAGGGACAATCTGCGGCAAAGAAGTTGTATTGACTCAATGCGGGATCGGCAAAGTTAACGCGGCCTGCGGGACGACGGAACTGATTAACCTGTGGCATCCGAGAGCGATTATCAACAGCGGGATCGCCGGCGGAATTGACGATAAGACCCGCGTTATGGATATTATTATCGGCGCGGAAACGGTTTATCACGATGTCTGATGCGGCACAGGCAATGAATACGGGCAGGTTCAGGGGCTTCCCTGCCGTTTTGCCGCGGACGAAAATCTGTACCGCGCGGCAAAAAAGCTGTTGCCCGGCGGACGGATTTACGGCGGGCTGATTTGCAGCGGCGATAAATTTATTACCGATAAAACCGCTTTGGCAGCCATAAAAAAACAATTTCCCGAAGGATTGGCTGTAGATATGGAATCCTGTGCGGTTGCCCAGAGCTGCT
>CALXTG010000166.1 GCA_944391355.1 uncultured Alphaproteobacteria bacterium | reverse complement strand
CCCGGCCGAGAAAACGAAACAGAAAAGAATATTGTTTCTGTCCGATATTCCACCGTCCCATTTTACGAAATTTTTCCAGAATCTCCGGCGGAAAATCATAATATTGCGCTTCGGAGAGCGCCGCCGTCAGCTCAACAGAAGATATTGATGTCTCTTCAAACAATTCGCGCCGGGCAGCTTCCTCGGGCGTTTCGCCTTCGTCAATCCCGCCTTGCGGAAATTGCCACGGGTGATCGTAACTGTCATTTCTGGCACAAACCAAAACCTTGCCTTCGCGGTTATAAACCACCGCCAGCGCATTAAGACGGTACTTTCCTTCCATCATGATTATTCTCCGCCGCTATTCGACCACGACCATAGACAGCGGAACCAGCGCAAAAGGCTTCTTTATCTCGATTCCCTGTTTAATTTCTTCATAACTCAGCTGTTTTGAAAAACTGTTAATCCAGTCATGTATTGCCATAACCGCCACCGGTTTCGGCTCGACCGCAATCAGAACCTGGCCGTTAAGCAGCGCCGTTTCTTCGGCTTGCTCCAGCTGTTGGTCAATGGCTTCCCGCGACAGATTGTCATCAATGACAATATCGGCTTTCTTGCGCGGCAAACCGGAACTTTTCAGAGCGTCAATTCCGTCGGCGTCGGTTGCGTCAATCATCATCAGTCCGCGTGATTTCAGTTCTTCAATGACTTTTTCCAGCGTGTCGCGCGTGTCTTCGTCAGCAACGCCGGCATTCACCACCATGCCGCCGAGCGGCGCGTCAATATCCAAAGCTTGTCTCAGCCGCAGCAGATTCTGTTCGGGGCTGGCGGTCAGGCTCATAGCCATCGGGCCGCTGTCCGATTTAAGAAAATTCGGCGAGGACAACAACAAATCGACATAAGTTTCATGACCGCTGCGCCGGGCGTTTTTAACCATTTCGGCCGCATTTTGCGCATAAGGCGAAAACGAGAAAGAAATCTCGCTCGGCAAAGCCGTTGTTATTGTTTCTGTCAGGCGCGTGTCCAATCCGAGATTCTTAAAAACAATCGCGACTTTATAAAAATTGGGAGCAATCTGCACCGGATTTCCATACTCGCTCCACGGTTTTTTCCCGCGGGATGAAATTTTCGGCAGCTGCATATTATCGACTTTTTCAATCAGGCTGCTGTCGGTTTCGACATAACGCAGCGGCTTCAGGTCGGCCAGCGGCGTCAGTCTGGTCAGCAGCGGAATAGAGGCCATAAATTTTCCCATATCAAAAGCCTCCGGTTCCGGATTCTCGCCCGTTTGGGCAACTTCGACGCCGTCTTCGATAATCTTTTTAACCTCAATTTTCGGAGCTTTCCGCCGGTCGGGCAGGGTCAGGATATATTTTGGCGCCAGATTCTTCCTGTCAAACATCAACCGGTCGATTTTTGACAGATATTCCGGTTCGCTTTTTTTGCTGGCAAACAGATAAGCCGTCCCCAATACGACCGCAAAAGTCAGCAGCACCGCGGCAATCAGATAACGTCTTTGTTTAATGGCTTCCAGCAAGTCTTTGTCCTTTCTATTGAGCCGCCTTATAGATGCTCAGAGCCTTAACCGTGTCAACGGCGCGTGACAATTGATAATCTTTCTCCAGGTCATTGTCTTTGTTCTGGTTTTTGTTGTCATTTGCCGGTTTCTTTTCTTCGTTTTCGTTTTTCAGCGCATTGCGGAATTCGGCTTCGCTGATGTTCCAGCCGGCATTTTCCAAAACTTCGACTTTAGCCGGTTTCACTTCAATATCCGGTTCAATGCCGGTCGCCTGAATTGAGCGTCCCGAAGGCGTGTAATAACGGGCGGTCGTCAGACGCATGGCGCCGTAATCCCCGAGCGGGATAACCGTCTGTACCGAGCCTTTGCCGAAAGTCTTTTCTCCCATAATTACGGCTCGTTTATGATCCTGCAGCGCGCCGGCCACAATTTCCGAAGCCGAAGCCGAACCGTCATTAACCAAAACCACAATCGGCATATCTTTGGCTATATCGCCTTTCTTGGCCGAATATCTGACCGTATCGGCGGCATTGCGCGAACGGGTCGAAACAATTTCTCCCTGTTCCAAAAACAGATCCGAAACGCTGACGGCCTGATCAAGCAGCCCGCCGGGATTATTGCGGACATCCAGCACCAGTCCCGAAATTTTGTTGCCGGTCTTTTCCTGAGCTTTTTGCAAAGCCTTTTCAACCATTTTGTCGGTATCTTCGCTGAAAGAGGTAATGCGGATATAGGCAACGTCATTTTGTTTGATATCGCTCTTAACCGACTGGATTTTGATTTCTTCGCGTTTAAGCGTTACGTCAAACGGCTTGGCATTAATTCTGCGGATAGAAAGCTTTACCTTGCTGCCGACTTTGCCGCGCATTTTATCAACCGCGTCGTTCAGGCTCATTCCCGCAACCTGCTGGCCGTCAATGGCGGTGATATAGTCGCCGGGTTTCAGGCCGGCGCGCGATGCCGGCGTATCGTCAATCGGCGAAACGATTTTGACAATGCCGCTTTCCATCGTCACTTCGATTCCCAGCCCGCCGAATTTGCCTTTGGTCTGTTCGTTCATATATTTGAAACTCTGCCCGTCCAGAAAACTCGAGTGGGGATCCAGAGCGACCAGCATGCCGTTGATTGCCGATTCGATAAGCTGCTTGTCGCTGACTTCTTCGACATAAGACATTTTGGCTCTTTCCAGAACCTCTCCGAAGAGATTAAGCATTTCATAGGTATCTTTGTCGTCCGCGGGCGCCTTGGCGTCTTTTTTGTTCTGCGCGTAAGCGCCGCCGGCCAGCAGCAAAACCGCTGTCAGAGCCGCAATAAAAACTGATAATTTTCTAGACATATTTCTCTACCTTAAAAAAGATTACACTTAATCTACGAGTTCTTTATCCACGCCATCGGGTTAATCGGCAGATTATCCTTGCGCAGCTCGACATATAATTTGGCGTCCCGGCTGTCGGGCATTTGTCCGACCGGTTCTCCGGCCAACAGCATTTGTCCGAGTTCGCAGTCGATTGTTTCCAGTCCGGCCAGCAGCGTCAGATAGCCTTTGCCGTGTTCAATAATAATCAGGTTTCCGTATCCGCGGAAAGGTCCGGCAAAAATAACCGAGCCGTCAAACGGCGAAATCACCTGAGCCTGATTGCGGGTCTTGATGATAATTCCCTTTGAGGAAACCCCTTTGACCTTCTTTTCGCCGTACGCGGTAATAATCGGGCCGCGCGCCGGCATCGGCAGTTTTCCCTTTGCTTTTACAAAGCTTTCGCCAATTTCATTTATAATATCAGGTTTATATTTAATCAAGTCGGCTTTTTTGCTTTCCTCAAGCTTTTTTTCCGCCGCCAGCTTTTGCCGGCGTTCGGCCTCGAGCTGAGCCAGGCGTTTCCGTTCGGCTTCCTGCCGGCGCAGTTTTTCCTGCCGCTGCTGTTCCAGTTTGTTTAACAGGTCGCGCAGGTCTTGTGCCTGTCCAGCCAGCTTATCGACATTTTTCTTGGCTTTGACGCTCTTGATTTCGACATCGTTGCGCAGGCGGGACTTCCGCTGCACCAGCTTTTTCATTTTCTCGTGTTCTTTTTCCAGAACTTTCTTTTGCGCGACAATTCGTTTGAACTGTTTTTCGATCCTTTGCCGCTGGCTTTCGATATCATCAAGTTTTTTGCGGATTCTGTCGGCATTCTGCTCCAGATACGGCACGGTTTCGCGCAGCAGCATGGCGCTGCGGATAATTTCGACCGGCGTCAGCGGCTGCACAAACAAGGCTTCGGTCGGTTTCAATGCCAGATTCTGCAGGGCAGATAACGTGCGGATAAGATTCTCATCTTCGCTGAGCAGGTTGTCTTCAGAGGTTTTAAGCTCCGTTTGCAGTTCTTTTAACTGTCCTTCCATGCGCGAGATTTTATCTTCGCTGTTTTGAATCTGTTTGGCCGCCTTCACCATTTCCTGACTGACCGAAGTCAGCTCCAGGCTGATTTGCGTCGCCTGTGCCTGCAGTTTTTTATGTTCCAGCGCCTGAGCTTCGACGGCTTGTTCCATCTGCCGCAGCTCTTTTTCGGAAACTTCCGCCGCATAAACCGGCCCCAGCATGAGTGTTAAAATGCTCATGCCGAGGATAACCGGTTTATGAAGACGTAAAAGTTTCATCAAGTCCTTATCTGACCAGCAGCGATGTTCCGGTCATTTCCTGAGGTTGTTTAATATTCAAAAGTTCCAGCATGGTCGGCGCAATATCGGCCAGTCTGCCGTCTTTCATGCATTTAACCCCGCTCTGGTCATTAACCAGAATGGCGGCGACTTTGCCGACCGTATGAGCGGTATAGGGTTCGCCGGTTTTTTCGTCGACCATTTTTTCGGCATTGCCGTGGTCGGCCGTAACAATCATAACGCCGCCGACGTCCTTAATCGCTTTTTCAACCCGCCCCAGACATTCGTCAACGGCGGCGACGGCTTTAAGCGCGGCTTCCATAATGCCGGTATGTCCGACCATGTCGCCGTTGGCAAAGTTGCAGATAATCGTATCAAAACGCTTGTCTTCAATTGCCTTAACCAGCTGGTCGGTCACTTCGTAAACGCTCATTTCCGGTTTCAGGTCATAGGTCGCGACTTTCGGGCTGGCAATCAGGATTCTTTCTTCCCCTTTAAATTCTTTTTCTTCGCCGCCGTTAAAGAAGAACGTGACATGGGCATATTTTTCGGTTTCGGCGATGCGCAGCTGGGTCAGCCCGTGTTCGGCCACCACTTCGCCGAAAATATGAGTCAGGGCTTCGGGCGGAAACAGCGTTTTCATAAAGCGGTTATGGTCAACCGAATATTCGGTCATGCCGATATGTTCGGAAAATTTAACCCTTTTTTGGCGGTTAAAACCTTCAAAAGCGTCATCGGCCAGCGCGTAAAGAATTTCGCGGGCCCGGTCGGCGCGGAAATTGGCCATCAAAATCGCATCGCCGTCTTCCATTCCCTGATAATCGCCGATAACGCAGGGGACGACAAACTCATCGGTAATCTTATCGGCATAAGAAGCTTTGATTGCCTCTTCAACCGTGGCATAACGCTTGCCGGAGGCATTCATCATATTGTTATAAGCGGCTTCGACGCGATCCCAGCGTTTATCGCGGTCCATTGCATAGAAACGCCCCGACAGCGTAACGATTCTGATATCTTTCATGCCGCTGATGCTTTTTTCAAAGTCTGCCAGATATTCGGCAGCCGACGCCGGCGGCGTATCGCGGCCGTCTAAAAAGGCGTGGACGTCAACTTTAATGCCGTTATCGGTAAGAATTTTGCATAAAGCGACAATTTGGCTTTGCATTGAGTGAACCCCGCCCGGCGACATCAGCCCCATGACATGACAGGTTTTGCCGTTGGCTTTGAGCTTGCCGATCATTTCATTCAATACCGGATTCTTTGCCAGGCTTCCGTCCTTTATTGCCAGGTCAATCCGCGGCAGATCCTGCATAACCACGCGGCCGGCGCCGAGATTGGTATGTCCGACTTCGGAGTTGCCCATCTGTCCTTCCGGCAGGCCGACAGCCAGGCCGTAGGTTTCAACCAGACAATGGGGGTTATCGTTATACATACGATGCCAGTTCGGTGTATGTCCCATTTCAATCGCGTTATCCGGGGTTTTCGGCTCACGATAACCCCAGCCGTCCAAAATCATTAACAATACCGGTTTCTGTGTCATTGCTTTCCTCTTTCTTAAAACATATAAACTTCGTTTCATTATATATAATAATTTTCAAGAAAAAAGCACTATTTATGTTTATTAATTAATAAAATCGGCTCTGAAGCCTGATATTTTACGGTTATCAAAAATGACAATTAAAACAATCTTAAAATTGATTGACTGGCCTGAGAAACTTCCTTTTATTGTCATCCTGAAGAGCAGTCCCCACTGGAACTGCTTCATTCAGGATCAAGAAAACTACTGCGTAGCAGGCTTTATTAAAATAACTTCAACACCGCTTGAGATGCCTGAGAAGCAAGGGAGAGGGAATTAACCGCCAGCTGCTGTGCGGTTTGCAGAGCCAGCATATTCGCCGATTCCTGATTCATGTCGGCGAGCGTTAATTTATCCGCCCCTTCTTCCAAAACATTTATCAGATTTTCGGTAAAGTCTTGTCTGGTGGTGACGATAGAATAATAATTCCCGAACTCCGAAGCAAAAGAACGTAAACTGCCAATCGCTTCTTCCAGTTCGGAAATAGATTTTTCGACATCTTCGGCAGCCTTCCATTCTTTGGTTTTCAGCCCCAG
>CALXTG010000165.1 GCA_944391355.1 uncultured Alphaproteobacteria bacterium | reverse complement strand
GTTCCTGGTTCAGGAAGGAACAACCCTGCAGACCGGTCAGATTGTCGACGAGATTACCACAACTTATGTACGGGCTGACAAAGCCGGTAAGAAGGATTATCTCTATTTCTCCGCCGGAGGTATTTTGGAAAAAGAACCCGAAAAAGCCGCTGCCGTGAAATATAATATGGGCGCCGCCGGCGAAAAGAAGAGCTCACAGAATACCGGAACGCTTCCGGTCAGCCGCGGAATTCCGGGTATCGGACAAGATATGACAATCAGGTAACCGAATGGCAGAGGAAGAAGAAAATAATCCGCAGACCGACGATATTGAAGAAAAGACCGGGGGAAGCCAGCTTAAGACTTCGGCTTATGACGACAATAGCGGCGATGATGACGGAAACCGACAGCCGAAAACCGTTCAGCAATATTTTGAGCACGGGGTTCGGCTTCTGACCCTGCCGGGATCTTCTCTGGTAATTAATGATGATACGCGCCGTCTGCTGGCTTTGTTCTCAGACGGTCGTTTTCTGGTATCGGAATCGCATAAGTTCGACGGCCGCGTTTTAAGTTTTGAGGTTCTGGCACGCAAAAAAAAGCTCTCCATGAGCAAACCGACTTATGTGTCGCAAAACGAACTTAATGCCATTTATTCTTTCGGCGAACGCACACAGCCGATTTTGGAAGGGGATTCAGACCTCGACCAGCTGCAGATGCAGAAAGACTTTATCAATGTCGTGGCCCGTGCCGCCGCACAGAAAGTTTCGGATATTCACGTTGTCGTCGCCGACAGTACGCAGATTATGTTTCGGGTTAACGGTATGATGACGACCGAAATGGAATATAACAAGGAATGGGGCGAATCTTTTGTCCGCGCGGCTTTTGCTTCGGCCGATATTTCCGATTCAAACTATGCGCAGAATGAATTTCAGGGAGCGCAAAAACTGGGTTCAACGCCGCTGCGCGGCTCTAAAGGCAAGCTGATGCTGCCGCATAACGTGCTGGCTATCCGTCTGCAGTTCAACCCGATTGCCTTCGGATCGCAATATGTGGTTATGCGTCTGCTTTATGCCGATGACAACCCCGACGGCAGCGGTGATTTGTCAACGCTGGGTTTCGGAGAATATGAAGAGGATTTGTTTTATCGTCTGCGCGCGGTGCCGGTCGGCCTGTCGATTATTGCCGGCCCGACGGGCAGCGGCAAAAGTACGACCCTGCAGAGAAATATGATTAAACTGCTGCAGGAAAAAAACTATGAAATTAATCTGATTACGGTGGAAGACCCGCCGGAATATCCTATTCCCGGCGCCCGGCAAATGCCGGTGACCAACGCCAGCACCGAGGAAGAGAAAGACGAACAGTTTACCAAAGCGCTGTCGGCGGCGCTGCGTTCCGACCCTGATGTTATGATGGTCGGCGAGGTGCGCACCTTATCGGCTGCGGAGGTGACCTTTAAAGGCGCATTGTCGGGACACGGGGTATGGACAACCCTGCATGCCAACTCGGCACCGGCGATTATTACCCGTTTGCGCGATATGGGCGTCGAACCGTTTAAGCTTAATGACCCGGAATTGATGAAAGGACTGATTTCGCAGCGCCTGTTTCGAAAAATCTGTCCGCACTGCCGGGTTTCGGTTAAGGAACGTCTGGACTGGCCGTCGGTTAAGCGTCTGAAAGTCGCGCTCGGAGATTTCGGCATCGAAAATACCTTTATGCGCGGCCCGGGGTGCAAACATTGCAATAATACCGGGATTAAAGGCCGCATGAGCGTTCCGGAGATTATTCTGCCCGACGCGATGTTTCTTGACCTGATGATTAAGGGCGAAACCCGAAAGGCAATTGACTACTGGACCAGCGATCTGAACGGCCGCACTTTAAAAGACGCCGCGATTGAACGTATGCTCAAAGGATATATTGATTTAGACGAAATCGAACGCTGGTGCGGCCTGATGGATCAGCGCCCGATTTACTAAAAACGGAGACGGAATTATGGCGAACGAAGCAGGAAAAAGCAAATCGGCCTCTTTGCAAAAGGCAATGAAAAAGCTTAATGTTGTTGAGGAATATTACGCAAGAATGATTTGCAGCATGTCAAACGGCACGCGTTTGAAAATTTACCGCAAAATCGCTTCTTTGATGCGCAACCGCTTTTCACTTATGAATGCGCTGGATATGCTTCATGACGGGGTCAGCAACGGCGGTAAGAACCCGAATGAGCCGATGGCAATTGCGATTGCCCACTGGGCGCGTTCCCTGCAAAACGGTCTGCCCTTCTCCGATGCCCTCAAAGGCTGGGCTCCCGACCGCGAGAGACTGATGCTCTCGGTCGGCGATGTTTCCGACCTGGAAGGCGCGCTGCTGAACCTTATCCGCGTTACCGAAGGGTCGACCAAAATGATTCGTCCGATTGTCGGGGCGGTGGCTTATCCGTCTTTTCTGTTTATGATGGCGGTTCTGATCGTTTACGGTATCGGCGTTTATATGGTGCCGCCGATGGTTGACGCCGCTCCCGATGTCCGCTGGACAGGCATGGCTCGCGACCTGGTCGACTTGTCAACCTGGATTCAGGAATATTGGATTGTGGCCTTTTCGGCGCTGCCGATCGTTATGGCCACGATTTATCTGACCATCAGTATCTGGACCGGCGTTATCCGCGCGTTTTTTGATAATCTGCCGCCATGGTCCTTGTATAAGGTCTTTACCGGCATCAGCTGGCTGTTGGCTTTGTCGGCTCTGGTTAAAGGCGGCACGCCGGTTTCAACGGCAATGCGCGCGCTGCGGCGCGATGCAAGCCGTTATCTGAAAGAACGCATCGACAAGACGCTGGTCTTTATTAATAACGGTGACAACTTAGGCCAGGCGTTGGCAAAAACCGGACTTGATTTTCCCGACAGAGAGATTATCGGCGACTTGAAAATCTATTCCGAATTGGACAACTTTGAAGAAGCGCTGGAGAATCTGGCGAATGAATGGCTGGAAGAAAGCGTGTATTTAATTGAACAAAAAGCCTCCATTTTGAACATGGTCGCCCTGCTCAGCATCGGCGGCGCCATTGCCTGGGCGGTTATGGGCGTATTTCAGATGCAAGATCAGATCACCAGCGGCATGGGAAGCTAAAATGAATCAGCTGCTAGAAATTTTACGGAAAATCAATAAAAAAACCGCTGTGGCGACAGGAACGGCGTTGCTTGCGGTGCTGTTGCTTATCGGTTTTTACGGCTGCCGCCGGGAAAACAAGATTTATCAGGCGGCTGCGGCCGAAGTCTGGCAAAATGCCGAAACCATTCGCGCGTTTTATCGCAGCAAGCCTAATTACTGGGGATTAAACGGCGCAACGGCGATAAAAAATAATCTGACGGTTTCCTGGAAAAAACAGAAAGGCAAATTATATAATTTACTCAATAAAGAAGTTTTTATCGGAAACAGTGCCGGAGAAACGGTTATGCCCGGCGGTAAGGATTTTAATATTATTTATTCAGACCTCAGTCGTGAGGAATGCCGGGAAATTGCTGCTTATCATCCTTCCGAACAGCAAAGCCTGGGCCTGCGCGGCATGATTATTGAAAGCGCCCTGACGACCGAATTTGACTGGCGCGGAAAAAACAAGCTGCCGGTCAGCCAAGATGCCGCCGATCAGGCCTGCGGCAAAACCAGCCGCATCATCTGGAACTTTGAATAATCTGGACAAAAAAATCACAGCTTTCAAGGGAAAGTATATACAAAAAATTTCGGTACGCTAATATTTTGTTATTAATTCTTAACAGTTTTCATTTATTATGTTATTTTATGCGGCGGTATGGTGAATGAGCGCATTATGAAGGATTATTAAAGTGCAGATCAGAAATAGAAAAACAGATGAAAACGGCCGTTCCATGGTCGAAATGTTAGGCGTTCTGGCAATTATCGGCGTGCTCTCCATCGGCGGAATCGCAGGTTATTCAAAGGCAATGGCCAAATATAAGCTGAATAAAGCCCAGGATCAGATTTTTATGATTATCACCAATATTCGTACTTACTATGCCGGAAAGGGCAGCTACGGCGGATTAGATAATCAGGAAGCCATTAAGCTGAGCATCGCGCCAAGCGATATGCTGCCCAATGCCGACAAAACTTCGGCCAACGGCATTCGCAGCGCTTTTGGCGGAAAAGTTAACATTAAGGCCGTTGATGACAATGTCGGGCAATTCTCAATCGAATTTCAGGATATCGGTACCGAAACCTGTATCAGCCTGATGAGTTCCGATTGGGGAACCGACGGTTTGGTTTCTATTGCTACCGGGGCGCTGACTGCCGGCGCCGGCGAGCTTCCGGTTGCGCCGTCTACGGCGGCGGCAAACTGCAAAGGCGGCGGAAACAATAACATTGTCTGGACGTTTTATTAATTCTCTCCTGCCCGGCCGAACAGGCCGTTAACGTTATAAACCGATGCCCCTTTGAGGGGAATAAAAAAGCTCCGGGGTTTTCCGGAGCTTTTTGTTTATTCGCCGTTTTTAATTCTTTCAATCAATTCTTTGACGGAAGGGATACAGCCGTTGCGGTACAACGGGTCAGTCGCAAAACGGTAAACCTGATGACCGGCAAAAAGCAGGTTATCTTTAACGCTGCCGCCGTGACCTACTTCATAGAGGGTTTTATGAATGCAGTAAGAACGCGGATCAGGCAGACGGCCGGTTGTACCGGTAGCTTTTGACCAAGTTGAGAACTGACACTGCGACAAGCAGCCGACGCAGGCCGCGCGGTCGGCTTTCATCTGTTTCCAGTCTTCCGGCGTCATGAAAACAACCGTATTATCCGGGGTTTCTTTAATTTCGGTCAGGCCGGCCTTAATCTGGCGTTCGGCTTTTTCAACATCGGCAATGCGAATGTATACGGTTTTGGTTTCGCTGAGCTTTAAAGCATGGGGGAATTCGGGATTTTGTTCGGTTACAAATGCAATTTCGCCGTTTTTCCGTTCGATAAGTTTCTCAAGAAACGTATTTTTTATTGCCGAAGAGAAGAAGCCGGTCGGGCTGAATTTCTGCAAGATGACATCGCCTTTTTTAACCTGCAGCATAACCTTTTTCCAGGCTTCGCTGATCGGGCTTTCTTTGGTAATCATCGGGCGGGTGCCGAACTGAAAAGCAATTTTGCCGATTTCGGGATTGTCGATATAATCTTCCCAGTCTTTCAGCGACCAGATACCGCCGGCCAGAATAATCGGCGTTTCATTTAAACCGAGGCTGTTTAAGGTCTTGCGCAGCTCGACCAAACGCAGATAAGGCGTCTGGGGCTGATTGGGATCTTCGGCATTGGACAATCCGTTATGCCCGCCGGCCAGCCAGGGATCTTCATAAACCACGCCGCCCAAAAATTCTTTGAAATTGGCATAGGCTCTTTTCCAGAGAATCTGGAAAGCGCGGGCAGAAGAGATAATCGGGTAATAGTAAACGCCGAATTTTGACGCCAGCGCGCCGAGATGATAGGGCAGACCGGCACCGCAGGTAACCCCGTGGATCAGCCCCTTGGCGCGTTCCAGAACGCCGGTCAGAATCCGCTCAGAATCGGCCAGTTCCCATAACATATTCATATGAATACGTCCGTTGCCGCCAGATACCTCATGAGCGACCTGCGCCTGGGCAACACCGCCTTTTATCGCATATTCGACCATTTCTTCATGGCGCTCCTGACGGGCTTTTTTAAAGAACTTCTCAATAATGACGTTGCCCAGAGAATCATAACAATCGGGGCTGACACCGGAAAACGTACCTACGCAGTTTTCGGCGGCCCAGGCACCGCTGCTGCGGCCGTCACTGCCGTTAATGCCTTTTCCGCCTTCAATCAGAGGCAGGACTTCTTTGCCGGAAATCAGGATAGGATTTAATTGTTTCAACTTCGTATTCCTTATATCAATTTTAAATTCAACCGTAAGCTATCACAAAAAAAATTATTT
Organism: uncultured Alphaproteobacteria bacterium; assembly: GCA_944391355.1. GTDB lineage: Bacteria > Pseudomonadota > Alphaproteobacteria > RF32 > CAG-239 > CALXWF01. The sequence goes on along the minus strand of CALXTG010000165.1, from coordinate 5,675 downwards.
TGACAGCAAATTTTTAAAATTTGTTACGTTTTTGTTACAAGAAATGCCTCCGGCGGGCTAATCCCACGGAAAAACCAGCCAACGGTCCGGCAGTTCGCGGGCAAAAATATCGACGTCGGCCTGCCCGGCAGGTTTTGCATAAACCGTCACATAGCAGGCATCGGGAAAAGAGCGGCGCAACAGACGGATCGTATTGCCGGAATCGGACAGGTCATCAACAATCAGCGTCGCCGCGTCAACTTCGCCGACATTGCAGACAACTTCGATTTTATCTTTTTCACGGCGGTTTTCGCCGTCATAACTGGAAATATTAATGGCCTGCGAATTGCGGATATCCAGTTCATAGGCAAGAATCCCGGCCGGAAGAAGGCCGCCGCGGCTGACGGCAATGATTTTGTTGAAATTTCCGGCGGAACGGATTTTTTCCGCCAAGGCTTTGGTATCCCGGTGAAAATCTTCCCAGGTGATATAGATTTTATCGTTCATTTCCTTTGTCCAAGTTCATTGTCTCTTTCGGACGGCTGCTGTCAGCCTTAATCCGGTACATATATTCGACAACGGCATCGCTGTCCCAGTCAGCGCCGCCGTGGATCCGCCCGATTTCCTGAGAGTTGGTATCAATCAGGACGGTATGCGGCGAGGTGAAAATACCGAAATCTCCGGCCAGTTTACCCTTTTTATCAACATAAAAAGGCAAATCGGGCGCGCCGAATCTTTTAAGAAACTGCTGTTGTTCAAAAGCCGTTTCCCAGTCTTCTTCGGGAGAAATCAGCAGCAGGACTATGCCGTTGTTTTTGGTTTTGTTATAAAAGCCGTTAAGATCATCAAGCTCACGGATACAAGGGCGGCAGTTTTTTGACCAGAATACCGCCATGACAAAATTATCTTTAAAATCCGTAAGATAAACCGCCTGCCCGCTGCGGTCATAAACCGGCGTTTCGGGAACCGGGCGCCCTTCGTCATAAATGTTAACGTTCCGTTCCCGGGCAGATGCTCCGGTAACCAGAAAAAAGCCCAGCAACAATGTTAACAGGCAAAACTTCTTCATTATCTTAATAACTAGCTTTTTACTTTTGAAATTAACTCTGTAACGAGTATATAATTATTCAAAAGAAATAAACAAGCAAAGGTTTTGCAAAAATGAAAAAAAATGTTAAACTGTTGGCTCTGCTGCTGATGATGTCGTCATTGCTGTTTATAACTGCCTGCGGAAAGATGTCTCCGCCTCGTCCGATCGACGGCAGCGGTTATCCCCATACTTACCCGCGGAGATAAGAATATGGCCGAAGACAATAATTTCATTGATGAAATGATTCCCTATGTGGAATTTGCCGATAATGCCAACGAGCGCACGCCCTGCGTGCTGGTGCTTGATTGTTCCGGTTCCATGCGCGGCGAACCGATAAAACAGCTGAACGCCGGCCTCAAAGCTCTGGAAAACGAACTCAAAGACGATATTGACGCCAGTTCCCGCGTGCAGCTGCTTATCATTAAGGCCTGCGGCAAAGACGAAGCGGTCATATCCTCCGACTGGACCGACGCAATGAATTTTACCGCGCCGACAATGGAAGCCGGCGGCCTGACTCCGCTCGGCAAAGCCATGGAACTGGCTCTCAGGAAAATTGAAGACCAAAAATGTCTTTATGACAGCTGCGGCATTACTTCCAAACGGCCGTGGATTTTCCTTATCAGCGACGGCGAGCCGACTGATTATGACTGGGAAATTATTGCCAAAAAATGCCGCGAGGCGCAAAAGGACAAACGGGTGGTCGTTCATGCCGTCGGAACGCAGGGCGCCAATCTCGAAAAGCTGGCCAAATTCTCGGTAATGGAACCCAAACGGCTGACCGGCCTGAAGTTTACGGAGTTTTTCCTGTGGCTGAGCCGCAGCGTTTCGTGCATCTCCAAAGCCGCCCCCAATATTCCCGATCAACTGGAAGATATCGGCGAGTGGAATGAAGACGAAGAAATGTAAAGTTATTGCCGCCAGTATCACCGGGCCGGCGCACAGTCAGAAGAAGCAAAGTTGTCAGGACTATTGCCGCTATGCCGTCGACGGACGGAATATCGTAGCCGCGGTCGCCGACGGCGCCGGTTCGGCCAAATTCGGCAAAATCGGGGCGCGCCTTATCTGCGATACGGTCGTCGATCTGCTTAAAAATGCCGATTTTGCCAAAGTCCGGCCGACGGTTAAAAGAGCCGTCGAAGTCGCGCGGCAAAAAGCCATGCTGCACCGTTTCAACAGATCTAAAAGCGAAAAACACCTTGACGATTTTTCGGCCACACTGGTCGGTTTTGTTTATAACCGCGGGCGGGGAATGTTTTTTCATATCGGGGACGGCGCAGCTTTGGCGCTGAACTGCAGCGGACAATATACCGCTTCGCTGCCGGAAAACGGCAATTTCCGCTGTGAGACTTATTTTTACACCATGCCGGACTGGAAAGAGAATCTGCGGTTTACAAGCTTCAGCGAAGCTCAAGCCGTTTTTTTGATGAGCGACGGCGTTTCTAATTTTGCCTTCCATCGCGATTATCGGGAACCGGAAAAGAATTTTATTGAGCCAATCCATGACTTTTTATGCAACGAACCGCATAAAGGACGCGCGGTCAGAGCCTTAAGCAATACGCTGCGTACCGCCCGCGCCCAGCGCCTGAATTCCGATGATAAAACCTTATTATGGGCACAACTCTGATGGCAGGCGCGGAAAAAAATATTTATAACGCCATTTACCCTGACGGCCATTTTGAAAAAGTCCGGCTCGGAGAACTCATTAATAAAGGCGGGGCGGCCGGAAAAATTTATCTTAATGCCGATAATCCGCAGCTGGTGGCAAAGATTTTTCATAACCGCAGCAAAAGCAGCACCAACCGGCAGAAGCTGGAATCGATGCTGTTGAACCGCCCTAATTTTCCGGCGGTCGAAAAAGACGGGGTAAAATATGTGCAGATCGCTTGGCCGGAAGCTCTGCTTGAAGACGAAGACGGCTTCTGCGTCGGTTATCTGATGCCGTTTATCAAAATGGAAGACGCGGTTTCGCTTGACCACCTGATGCAAAAAGCCATCCGCAAAAAGCTGAAACTGCCGGAAAAATATGCCTACCGAGTATTTGCCGCCTATAATATCGCCTCAATGGTTACGGCGCTGCATAAATGCGGGCATTATATCGTCGATATGAAGCCTTCAAATGTTACCGTCTACAAATCAACCATGATGGTGGCGATGGTCGATTGCGACGGTTTCTCGATTAAGGGCGAACACGGCCGCTATCCGGCGGAATTTGTCAGCGAGGAATATATCTATCCCGAAGGCATGGAGCTGGGCTGCAATGAAATGGGCGAAGAACAGGATAAATTCGCTCTGGCGGTGATTATTTTCAAGCTGTTAAACGAAGGCATCCACCCTTTTTCGGGAACCCCGCGCAAAAGGGATACCATGCTGACAATTCAAAACCGCATTGAACAATATCATTATGCCTACGGCTTGTGGCCGGACAGTTATCAGGCACCGCACCCGTACAGTATTCATGAATATTTTGACAAGAAAACCCTGGAGTTGTTTGAGCGGGCATTTGCCAAAGGCCAGGAACGTCCCAGCGCCTATGAATGGCAGGAGCATTTGTGGAAAATGCTGCACAGTCTCAAACAATGCAAAAAAAATCCCAACCATGCTTATTTTACCGCCAAAGGCTGCGGTTTATGCATGGTGGAGGATAAATTTAAGGGCACGCTCAGCGATATTAAAAAACAGAAAGAAAGCCCGCAGACAATCCGCGGCATGGAACTTGAGGAGCTGAAAACGGAAAACGTCCGCCGGGATAAAGAAGAAAAACTGGCTCGGGATAAAAAGCTGACCTATATTTCTTTGAGCGCGGCAATTCTGTTTATGGTCTTTTTTGCCTTTTTATATAAACTGCTTGAACCCTGGCAGGCAACGATTACGGCCGCCGGAGTCGGCATTCAGGGAATCGCCGTCGTGGCGGTGATGATGCTGATTAACCATGTGTTCCGCCGTTACTGCGAACGGCTGCCGATATTAAAAAACCGGGCGGTAGCGCAAATGCTGCAGGTCTACGCGCTGATTTGCATTATTGTCGCCCTGGTGTCGATTAATCAGATTCCTCTCGACCTTTTGGCCTTAGCGCCTTAGTCGATTACTTCTTCTTTATAAACGCCGTAAAGATTATTTTTTGACAGCCAGCCGCTGACATTGCCGAATTTTAACAGGCAAAAGCCATGTTCGGCCGGACATTTGACGATTTCACCGACAACTTCGTCTTCAACCCGGGCGACAATTTCGGATTTGTAATCGGGCTTGGCATACAGATTGTTTTCGCCGGGCGTGATAACCTTCGCCATACGTTTACCGGACAGCATGGATTTATGAATCCAGGATTCAGAGCCCTGCCAGTCCTTGACTTTGCGCCAGAGTTCAAATTCAGCGACAATCTCAACCGGCGCGCCTTTCTGCAAATAAACCCATTCAATCGGATAGCGGGAACCGGGGCCGCTGCGGCCGTTAATGTGATCGGAGCGCAGAGAAACAAAGCGCGGAAGGTTGGAACCGCTTTCCGAATCATCAATAACCTGCGCCTGTGCCGGAACGGCAATGACCAAAGTCAGGAGCAGACAAGAAATTTTCAAAAGCAGCTTTGACATTTTCATCCCCTTTTTTAATTATTTTTTATTTTCTTTGGGATTATTATGACTACATATAATGAATAAAACGTAAAAATTTATAAGGAAAATCATTCATGGATATTATAAAAACCGCTGCCGATTTAATCAGTTTTAAAACCGAAACCGGAGATTTTGACACCGCGCGGAAATGTTTGGAATACTGCCGCGATTTATTTAAGGGAACCGACGCCGTTGTCGAGATTTTTCAGAAGCAAGGCATTGCTCCGGTTATCTTTATTCGCAACCGCAACAGCGAAAAATTTGACGCGCTGGTTCTCGGACATCTGGACGTTGTGCCGGCGGCAGAAGATATGTTTACAGTCAGAATCGAAAACGGCAAAATGTACGGACGCGGCACACTGGATATGAAATCTTTTGCCGCGGTTGCTCTCAACTCCATGGAATATGTTTTGAAAAACAAACTTGACATTACTTTCGGCATTATCCTTTCAACCGACGAAGAAAAAGGCAGCTGCGGCACGCATGCCTTTCTTGATGCCCATCCCGACTTGAGCGCTAAAATCGTTTTGGACAATGACGTCGGCGGCGACATCTATAAAATTATCAATAAATGCAAAAATCCGGTCTTTGTCAAAATTACCGCCAAAGGCCTGGAAGCCCACGGTTCGACTCCCTGGGAAGGCATTGACGCCAACCAGAAAATGTTTGAGGTGCTCGGGCGGCTGCGGGAAATTTATCCCTATTATTCCAAAGACGGCATTGTTCCCGAAGATATGTGGGTTGACACGGTTCATGTCGCCAAAATCACAGGCGGAGATGTTTCCAACATAATTGCCAATCACTGTGAAGCACTGCTCGACTTCCGCCTGACTGAAAATTCCACGGTCGAAAATCTGCGGCGGAATCTGGATAAATGCATGGTTGACGGCGTTACTTATACAATTGTTTCCGAAAGCGTGCCGGTGGTTATGCGCGAAGACAACCCGGCAATTCAGGATTATAAACATTTTGCCGAAGAAATTTTGCAGCGGCCGATA
>CALXTG010000164.1 GCA_944391355.1 uncultured Alphaproteobacteria bacterium | reverse complement strand
AGTTGATGATGTGGTTGACAGTACCGGCGCCGGCGATTTATATGCCGCCGGCTTTTTATACGGAATCATTAATGAACGCAGCCTCGGCACCTGCGCGATGATCGGCAGTATCGCCGCGGCCGAGATTATCAGCCATTACGGCGCTCGTCCGGAAGTGTCGCTGCGCGGTTTTGTTCGCAAAAAACTGCTGCAATACGGTAAAAAACCGTAAATGTCAGCCTGCGGCGGGGCAGGGGAGCATCACTCTACTGCCCCGTTTCTTTTTTAGATTTCAGCTGGCCGCAGGCCGCCAGAATATCTTGCCCGCGCGCCACGCGGATCGGCGCGGCAAAGCCGTTGCTTTCCAAAATTTTTGAAAACTCGTGAACCCGGTTGTTGGAACTGGGCTGATAAATGCAGCCCGGCCACGGATTAAACGGAATCAGGTTAAATTTGGCCACCAGATTGTATTTTCTCATCAGTCTGACCAGCTCCTGAGCGTCTTCGCGGCTGTCATTGATGTCTTTTAACATCAGATATTCAAAAGTAATTGCCTGCCGGCGGCCGGTAATTCCCTGATAAACCTGACAGGCTTCCATGACTTCTTCCAGCGGATATTTATTGTTAATCGGCATAATTTTTGAACGTTTTTCATTATTGGGCGCATGCAGGCTGACGGCCAGTTTTACCCCGAGCTCTCGGGCAATTTCCGCCATTTTCGGAGCAATTCCGGAGGTTGAGAGCGTAATCTTGCGTTTGGAAACGGCAATACCGTCCCCGTCGCCGATAATTTTCAGGGCTTTGATAACATTTTCGACATTATGCAGCGGCTCCCCCATGCCCATGACCACAATATTGGACAGATAACGGGTCTCGTCGGTCGGGGTCGGCCATTCGTTGTAGACATCGCGGGCGGCCATAAACTGCCCGACAATTTCGGCCGCCGTCAGGTTACGGGTCAGTTTTTGGCTGCCGGTATGACAGAAAGTGCAGTTGACGGCGCAGCCGACCTGAGTGGAAATACAAACGGCGCCGCGGTCTTCTTCGGGAATATAAACCATTTCGACGCGTTGGCCGTCGGCAAATTCGAGCAGCCATTTATGCGTTTTGTCGCTTGACTTCTGTTCGGTCACGATTTTGGGACGGCTGATAACATAATTTTCCGCCAGTTTTTCGCGCAGTTCTTTGGGAATATTGCTCATCGCCGCAAAATCGGTAACCCCCTGATGATAAAGCCAAGCCCAGATTTGTTTGGTTCTGAACGGTTTTTCGCCGAGCGCGGTCAGTTCGGCCTGCAGTTCTTCGCGGCTGAGGCCGATAATTTCCTTTTTTTCCGTCATCTTATTTATTTCCGCGGACATTTGTTGCTGATGGCTTTATAAGCGCTGGCAAATCCCGACAGCGAATAAGTGTCTTTGGTCTTGGTTCCTCTGGAAGAGGTGCCGTCGACAATCATGCGGCTGCCGCGTTTCATTGCCTCAACCAGTTCTTTGTCGGTCTTGTCGCTGGTTGCCCAGGCTTTGTCGCCGCTGGTAAAAAGCTTGTCGATGGTTTTGCTGCCGATTTTGACGCTGACTTCGCTGTTGGGTTTAAACGTATAACCGGCGACAAAATTGACGACGTCATAGCTTTTTTCGGCCGGCCGGTGAGTAACCACGGCATAGATATCCCCTCGGGTTGTGTAACGCCCTTCGTCTTTTTTCGGGGTTGAAGCCATGTAACAGACCGTCCCGCCGGCGTCATTGTAATAATAAGCGACCCAGTCGTTATATTCGCCCAGCAGTTTAGGCGATGCCGCCTCGGCCGGAACAGCCGCCAGCAGACTGAAAAAACTTAAAATACTCAGGACTTTTTTCATCATTTATACTCACATAAAGGTTATTTTTAATTATAATATTTGAAATTTATATAAAAACTGTTAATTTTCAAAAAAAAGTCAGGGGAAATAAAATGATAAGAGACGCTTACCTGGATATAGATACCTTAATGCCCGATAAAAAGGTGTTAAAACTTTTTCGCGCCGTAGAACGTCAGGGCGGAGTTCTGCGCTTTGTCGGCGGCGCGGTGCGCGATGCTCTTATGGGGCTGAAAGGTTTTGACCTTGACCTGGCCACCGACCTCTCCCCCGAAGAATTGGTTGAAGCTTGTGCCGAAAGCGGTATCAAAACCGTTCCTATCGGTATCAAATTCGGCACCGTCGGAGTAATTATCAATGACAATGTTCTTGAAGTCACCTCTCTGCGCAAAGACGTCAAAACCGACGGCCGCCACGCCGAAGTTGAGTTTACCGCCGACTGGGAAGAAGACGCTTCCCGCCGCGACCTGACGATAAATGCCGTTTATGCCGATGAAAAGGGCAATGTTTTCGACTATTACAACGGTATCAGCGATTTGGAAAACGGCATTGTCCGTTTTATCGGGTCGCCGTCGCAGCGCATTAAGGAAGATTACCTGCGTATTCTGCGCTTTTTCCGTTTCTATTCGATTTTCGGCAAAGGCCCGATTGATAAAAAAGCTCTGCAGGCCTGCGTTGAAAATAAAGAAGGGCTGAAAACCCTGTCAATGGAACGTCTGCGCGACGAGCTTAACAAGCTGATTATGACGCCGAAAGTGGTCGAAACTTTCAAAATTATGCAGGATAACGAGATTCTCAGCTACATTCTGCCCGAAACCCGCAATCTGCATAAGCTCGATTTCCTGATAAAGCTGGTCGACAAAGAAGAGCTGGAACATGAGGCTTTGCGGCGCCTGTTTATTTTATATGAACCGGACGTCGCTCTGGCTGAAAATCTGGCTAACCGCCTGCGGATGAGCAAAATTCAGCGTCAGCATTTTATCCGTTGGGCAGAAATTCAAATTCCCAGCGAAGAATTTTTCTATGATAAATCTCTGGCCAAACTGGTTTACCGCTACGGCAAAGAATTTTGTATCGATAAAATGTTGCTGCAGTCGGGAATCGATATGCGCCCGATAGACAATCTGCACCAGCGGATTGAATTTATCCGCAATATGATTGTGCCGATTTTTCCGCTGCGCGGCAAGGATATTCTGACCTTGGGCGTCAGCGAACCGCGGCGTATCGGCGATATCCTTAAAGATATCGAAGAAATTTGGATTCGCCGAGATTTCTCTTTAACCCGGGATGAACTGCTCGATTTGGCCAAAGAGCTGAACAGTTAGTGCTCTTTTAAAGCCTCAAGCATAATTTTTTTCCAGATTTGCGCCGGCAGTCCGCCGCCTGTAACACCGTTCATCGGCGAGTTGTCGTCATTTCCGAGCCAAACCACCGTAATATAATCTCCGGCAAAACCGGCAAACCAGGCGTCGCGGTGGTCTTGGGTGGTGCCGGTTTTTCCCGCCGCGGCAATCGGCAGCCGGGCGCGTTTGCCGGTACCGCCGTCAATAACCGCGGTCAGCATGTCATCAAGCGCGGCAATATCTTTTTTGCCGGCAATCCGCTGCGGTTCGTCGCCGCTCCGCATATAAAGCTGATAACCGTCGCGGGTATAGATTTCCTTAATCGCATAAGGCCAGGTGGCATAACCGCCGTTGGCAAAAACCGAATAAGCCGCCGCCATATCCAGCACCTTAACTTCAAAAGTTCCCAGCGCCAGCGACGGCGTATTGATAATCGGCGTGGTAATGCCGAATTTCAGCGCGTTGGCGATAATATTCCGGCGCGGCAGTTCTTCGGTCAGCGCCACGGTCGCGGCATTCAGCGATTTTGCCAAAGCTTCGCGCAGCGTCACTTCGCCGTGATATTTGCGGTCATAATTTTCCGGTCGCCAGCCGTTGATATTAACCGGGCCGTCGATAATCTTGTCTTCGGGTTTCCATCCGGCCTGCAAGGCGGTAAGATATACAAACGGCTTGAAAGCCGAACCGGGCTGCCGCAGCGCCTGAACCGCGCGGTTAAACTGGCTTTTGTCATAATCGACCCCGCCGACCATCGCTTTGACGGCGCCGTCTTTGCCCAAAACCACGGCAGCGCCTTGGGTAACATTGCGGTCGGCATTGGCTTTGACGGTTTCGGAAAGAATTTTTTCCGCCGCCTGCTGAATATGCTGGTCAAGCGTGGTATAAACGTAAATATCGTTGTCGCGCTCGCCGATATAGGCATTAACCTCATTGTAAACCCAGTCGGCAAAATGGCGGCCGCCTTCGACTTTATAATATTTTTCGGGGCCGACCGGCAGGTTTTGCGCGGCCTGCTTTTCTTCTTCGCTGATGATGTTGTTGTCGACCATATTCTGCAGCACAACCGCGGTACGGGCTTCGGCGCGTTCCGTTGAGGCGATCGGATTATAACGCGACGGCGCCTTAAGCATGCCGGCAATCATCGCCGCCTCTTTAATGTTCAAATCCCGGGAGGATTTTTGAAAATATTTTTGGCTGGCCGCCTCAATACCGTAAGTGCCGGCGCCGAGATAAACCCGATTCAGATAGAGGGTAAAAATCTGTTCTTTGCTGAATTTAGATTCCAGCCAAAAAGCCAGCAACAGCTCCTGCGTTTTGCGTTTAATGCTTTTTTTCGGGGTTAAAAACAGGTTTTTGGCAACCTGCTGCGTCAGCGTGCTGCCGCCCTGCACATAACTGCGGTGAACCAGATTAGTGAGCATCGCCCGCGAAAAAGCAATAATGTCAAAGCCGAAATGCGAATAAAAACGGCGGTCTTCGGTCGAGATAATCGCCTGCGCCACATAGGGCGGCAGCTCTTCCAGATGAACCAGCTCGGAGTAGACGCTGCCGAAAGTCAGAACCTCATTGCCGTTTTCGGCGGTAATGGTGGTCGAGGGCTGGCGGGTGCGCGCCACCGCCTGTTCAATATCGGGCAGGGTGAAAAAGCAATAGGCCAAATAAATTAAAAAAGTTATCACCAAGACGCCCAGAATTTTCAGGAGTCGCAGATGATTCTTAAAGCGTTGTTTTGACTCTCTTTTTTTTGATTTCCTTTGTTTTTTCTTAGCCTTAGCCATTATTTTTCCTCAAAATTTTCTTGTGCCGATTCGCAAAATGTTTTAGAAATTAGCTTATCGATATCATAAATAAGTTAAGGAAGCTTTTATGAGTAACATCTCCGTAAACATCAGCGCCGATTTGAAAAACAAAATTTCTAAAATCGCCCAAAAAAGCGGCCGCTCCCTTGACGAATGCATTGCTTTGGCATTAAGCGAATATGCCGAAAATTATGAAGACACTTACAAAACCGACCTCTGCTCGGTTGATAATCTTGAGCGTTCTTTCTTTTTATCTATTGGCGAATAGTTTTTTATCGTTTATATTCTTTCTGTCTGTTCATCTTGTTATAAAGGTTGTTAGCGATGACAAAAAAAGTCTGTCTGGTCGACGGTTCCGGCTATATTTTCCGTGCTTTTTATGCTCTTCCGCCGATGACGTCCCCGGCGGGCGTTCCGGTTAACGCGGTTTACGGCTTCACCAATATGTTTATGAAGCTGACATCCAAAATCAGCTGCGACTATTGTCTGGTATTGTTTGACGCCAAACGGCAAAATTATCGCAACGAGATTTTTCCCGACTATAAAGGCACCCGCAAAGACACCCCGGAAGAACTGATTCCCCAGTTTCCGATTATCCGTCAGGCGGTAGACGCCCTGAACCTGAATTATCTGGAAATGGAAGGTTTTGAAGCCGACGACCTGATCGCCACTTATGCCCGGCTGGCTTTGGATAAAGGCTACGAAGTCGTTGTCGTTTCCGCCGATAAAGATTTAATGCAGCTGATTCGCCCCGGGGTCGAATTTTATGACCCGATGAAAGACAAATTTTTCACTCCCGAAGATGTTAAGGAAAAATTCGGCGTCTATCCCGATAAGGTGATAGATGTTCAGGCGTTGGCCGGAGATTCCACCGACAATATTCCCGGCGTACCCGGTATCGGTCTGAAAACCGCCGCGGCTCTGATTGAAGAATTCGGGTCGCTGGAAGGGGTTTTGACCCGCGCCGGCGAAATCAAACAGGAAAAGCGCCGCCAGACCCTTTTGGACAATATCGATAAGGCGCGAATTTCGCTGCAGCTGGTAACGCTTAAAGACGATGTTCCGGTTGATGATAACTTCAACGCTTTCCGCTGCCGCTGTCCTGAACCCGCCGCGGTAGAAAGCTTTGTCAGCGAATATGACTTCAAAAGCCTTAAACCGCGTATCGGCAAATGGATAAGCGAACGCTGCGCCGATGAGCATGTTCAGGGGCCGGTTGTTGAAATCGTCAAAAAATATGAACTGATTACCGATACCGCCGCCCTCAAACGCTGGGCCGATAAAATTAATGCCGCGGCGGCTTTTGCTTTTCAGTGCCAAAGCAGCGGCCCGAGCCCGTTTTTTGATAAAATCACCGGCATTGCGCTGGCGGTTGCCCCGGGCGAGGCCGCCTATCTGCCGCTGAATCACCTCAAACAGCACAGCGGCGAAAATCTTGATTTGTTCGGCGCCGGCAATGCTGCGGTTCCCGCCCAGCTGAATTATGCCGAAGCGGCGGCGGTTCTGAAACCGCTGTTTGCCGCCAAATCGATTTTGAAAATCGGCCACAATATCAAAACCGATATTCATTTTATCAATCAGGTGCTGGGTGATGACGCCGTCTGCGCGCCGCTTGAAGATACCGCGGTGCTTTCCTATGATTTGGACAGCTCCGAACACGGCCACAGTCTGCCCGAACTGGCGGAGATTTTTCTTGATTATAAACTTGCCGATGTTGCCGAACTGCTGGGCAGCGGCAAAAACAAAATCAGCTTTGCCGAACTGGAACCGGAAAAAGCGCTGGATTATGCCGCCGAGGCCGCCGATATCGCGCTGCGCCTGTATCAGGTTTTGAAAGCGCGGCTTATCAGTCAGAAAATGATAAGAATTTACGAAAATTTTGACCGCCCGCTGATAGAAGTGCTGCGGCAGATGGAAGACCGCGGCATTATGGTTGACGCCGCCGCGCTTAAGGAACTGAGCCGGGATTTCACCGTTAAAATGGGCGATCTGGAACAGGAAATTTACCGCCTTGCCGGAGAGGAATTTAATATCGGTTCTCCC
>CALXTG010000163.1 GCA_944391355.1 uncultured Alphaproteobacteria bacterium | reverse complement strand
CAGCAAATCTACAACAGTCTATCAGATCACTAAAAAAATATATTCGAACAATATCGTAAAACAAAAAATTCTGTTGACTTTATTAAATCCCTGAGATATAAGCCCATCTAGATAAACGCCGACATAGCTCAGTTGGTAGAGCTACTGATTTGTAATCAGTGGGTCGGGAGTTCGAGTCGCTCTGTCGGCACCATAAAAAAAACCACCCTTTGGGGTGGATTTTTTTATGGTATCAAATATAGACAGCTCGAACTCCCGAAGAAGGGAGTTTGACTACCAGCGGCAGGCAGACGGAAATATGCCGGCGGCTTGAAAAGCCGGCCGCGCAGAGGCAACTCGAGCAAAGCGAAGAGTAGTCTCTCTGTCGGCTCCAGTCTTTTATCTTTCCTTAATTAACATCTCCGAGAACGACTGTTTCTTTAATATCCTTCAATTTCCGCAAATAGGGAACAATTGCTTTCGGATAAAAATCAGAATTTTCCAAGCCATCCAAAGGCAGCCATTTTATCTCCTGCCCGTCGCCGTCAGGTTCGCTTCCGGCGCCCAGAGGCGAAAAATCTTCAACTTCGCATTCAAACATCAGTTCGGCCTGGTGAAAACAAGGTTCATCCAGCGGGGAATGATGATTTTTGGCAATATAATCCCGAACCAAAACCAAACGCTGCGGTTTGACATCCAGTGACAATTCTTCCTTACATTCCCGGATTAATGCCTGCTCCATGGTTTCACCCCACTGATGACCGCCGCCCGGCAGTTTGCAGAACCTGCCGCGCCCGTAATCGCAACTTTCCGCCAGCAATTTTCCATCCCGGATAATAATTGCTTTAATCGAATATCGAAATATTTTATCTTCCATATCTTCCTCATTACAGACCAAACAACCTTACTGCACTTTACCACATTCTCCCAATTTAACAAATATTTTTGTTGTCAGATGTAAAACACAGATTAAAATTCTATAGTGACAAGCAGACGAGAGTATGCCGGCGGCTTGAAAAATCGGCCGCGCAGAGGCAACTCGAGCAAGGCGAAGAGTAGTCTCTCTGCCGGTACCATAAAAAACTTGAACCGACACCAGAACCAAAATAAGAAAAAAAATTGCCCAAAGAGTGGGCAATTTTAACAAATATATCCGCTTAACGAGAGCGATCGGCCTGGATAATTCTTCCCGGTTTTTGTATTGCTTTTTCCGCTCTTTTATCAGCCTCAACAACCCCGGATACTTTCCCTTTAAGCTCATCTATTCTTTCTTGGATACGCTTTTTATGATGACCGCTGAGTGAACATTCTTGAGGCTTACCATACTCTTCCTGCCCCTGACGATTTTTAAGTTCTTGCTTCGGAAGCCACTCCGGCAATACACCAATTTCATTATGAAACTTTTTATTAATCTGAGCTCCGTATTTATCCTGTCCGTTCTCTTGTTTAGACGTTTTGCCGTTTTTCTTTTTACGTATGGCTCCATAGCTGTTAATATCCATAAACGGCGTTAAATCTTCCTGCGTTTCGGCATCAACAAATTTTCCTTCCAGAGTTTTTGGAACATAGGTCATTGTCGGCAAAATATTCTGGTTTAACAAAGCATTTAACGGCCCGTGAAACTCAACTTCCGCTCCTTTCCCGTCACTTTTATCCTTAATATTATATTTATAACCACCCCAGGCTGTTGTAATATTAAGGCCTTCATCCGTTTTCTTTACTTCAGCTGCACAATCAAAATCCGGATCCATCAAAAACATACTGCCATCATCTGCATACTGTGTCTCCCATTTGGCTTTAGGAGCTCCTTTTTCAAACTGAACCCCACGTCCGTCAATTATCCGGCGATCAGGATAATGTTTTTTGGAGGGCATCTCCATTTCTTTCAATAAATCATCCGATGTTTCTTTAATATCAAAACGAAAAACCGAATGGGCAGCTTGCGGCAAATCAGCCTCAACACCTTTTTTTGAGTGCTCAACCATTGTCTAATACCTTTCTTAAAGTTACTTTCCTATAATTTCAATTTTCTCTAATTAAAATTATAAAAATATCGTACCATATTTTATAGATATACATATGAAGTAAGCAGTTTGTTTTTCATATATATTTAGTGATTGATATTAGCTGGAAAATATGGTACCTTTTTTCTCATCACACTTGTTTTTAAAAGATTGAACATCTGAATATTTTGTTTTCCGTTCTTATTTCTCCACATAACATATAGTCACATTGACCACATTCTCCCAATTTAACAAATATTTTTGTTGTCAGATTGTAAAACACAGATTAAAACTCTATATTAGAATTTAGAAATTGAGAGTAAATTAAAATGGCATTTAAAACAAAACGTTTCTTAAAAAAGCTGGTCTCCTGGTCCGGGCTGTTTTTCTTCGGTTTGGCAGCCTATATGCTTTATATGCAGCTGTCGAAATACCAGTGGATTGATATCAAAGATGCCCTGCTCAGCATTCCCCGCCGCAATCTTGTCTGGGCCTGTATTGCCTCATTTTTCGGTTATGTTGCCCTTTCCTCCTATGATTATCTGGCACTGAAATATATCGGCCGCAAACTTTCTCCCTTGAAATGGATTTTTGTCGGTTTTATCGGCTTTTCGGTCAGCAACAACGCCGGCCACGCAATTGTTTCCGGCGGCGCCATCCGTTACCGCCTCTACACCCGCTGGCGTTTTCATGCCTCGGAAATCGTCCGCATGGTCACTTTTTCGGGCTTTACTTATCTGGTTGCCTGTTTCTTTCTGATTATTATGGGCTATATCCTGACCCCCAATCATGCTTTCGGCGAAGGTTCGGTATCCAAACTGACGACCACGATCGTAACGGCCGTTTCCGCAGCCGGTTTGCTGCTTTATTTCTGGGCTTCGTTATTCTATAAAAAACCGATCATCATCAAAGACGTCGAATTTGACATCCCCTCTTTCAAGATGGCTTTGGCTCAGGTCTTTATCGGCGGTGCCGATATCCTGATGGCCTCTCTGGTTTTATATTTCTCGCTGATTCCCTTTGTAGACATTCCCTTTGACGTCTTTATCGGCGTCTTTATCATCGCACAGGTTCTGGGCGTATTCAGCCAAGTCCCCGGCGGTTTGGGCGTCTTTGAAGGGCTGTTTATGTTTATCATTCCCGGCAACAACAATGCCGCTCTGCTTTTCGGCGCTCTGATAGCCTACCGCATTATCTATTATCTGCTGCCGCTGATTGTATCGGCCATCGTCTTATTTTCTTATGAAGGCTATCTGAAATACGTCAGAAACCGCCGGCTTGCCGCTTAAGTTTCAGAATTGCAATAAAAAGTTAAATCACGGCCTTTGACTTTCTTTACGGAAAAGCTTAAATAATGTTCCGGACAGAAAAAAGGAGGATTACAAAGAATGAAAATAGGAATTGTCGGAGCCGGCCTGGTCGGCAGCACCACCGCTTATACTCTGGCTATTGAAGGCCTGGCTCAGGAAATTGTCTTAATCGACATCAATAAAACCAAAGCAGAGGCGGAAGCTGACGACATTACCCACGCCGCTGCTTTTAAACAAGACTGCAAAATTATTGAAGGCGATTATTCCGACCTCTCCGGAGCCGGAATTGTCATCATTACGGCTGACGGCGCTCCTAACTTCAAATCCTCTCGTTTGGAACTGGTTTCCGGCAACACCAAAATGTTTGAAGGCAT
>CALXTG010000162.1 GCA_944391355.1 uncultured Alphaproteobacteria bacterium | reverse complement strand
CTTGTCAGGAATTGCGGTTTCCAAAGCCTGATTAGCCACGGCTTTAGCCTGTTCAAGGAATTTAGTGCCGGAGGCAATCGCTTCCGAAGCCGCTTTAATCGTTTGTATTCCCTGCGACATAGCGTCCAACAAGGCGGTTAAATCGGCAGCCCGGTTGTTTAAGGAAGAAGCGGTGTAATAAGAAGAAGGATTATCAATTGCCGAAGAAACTTTAAGGCCGGTCGCTAAGCGGTTTTGCACAATATCCTGCTGGCTTGCAATATTTTGCAAGCTCAACAAGTTGCTGCGCATTGACACTGTTAACGAAATCCCCGACATTCTTTCGGCCTTTTGTTATTCTGGTTCCCCTATGCTGTCATACTCCAACTTAACCTATTTCCTTTACTTGTCATACTCGGGCTTGACCCGAGTATATTCCCTCTCTCTGTCACCCTCGGGCTTGACACGAGGGTCCAGGTTAAAAATATAGCTTATTTATTTGACCTGGATTCTCCGGTCAAGCCGGAGAATAACAATAAAAATAAGTCAAACCGTGACAATAAAGATATATTATCATAATTTCTCATTCTAAGCAATATCTGTTAATAAATATTTAGCGTAGTCTCTTTTTCTGTCTAAACAGATTTAAATGACAGTGGTTTTGTCGGCTTTTAAAACAGCTGCTGATTTTACAAAATTTCAATACGCTCTATATGAGTCGCCAGACCGGTTTTGTCGTCGGTTTCAACATAGATGCCGCAAAAACTTCCGCCGCCGGTACAGGGAACCAGGCGCGCGCCGTCGTATTTCTGGGTAATGCGCGAGATCGGCGCCTCTTTTTCAAAGCCGAGAACCGAATTATAATTGCCGCACATGCCGACATCGGTGATATAAGCCGTTCCGCCGTCACGGATTGTCGCGTCGGCGGTCGGAACATGCGTATGCGTGCCCGCCACCGCGGAAACCCGGCCGTCAAGATAATGCCCGAGCGCCAGTTTTTCGGATGTTGCCTCGCCGTGAATATCCACAAAAATTGCCGCGATGTTTTTTCCCAGCGTATAATTTTTCAGCAGGGTGTCAATTGCCTGAACCGGACTGTCGACCGCTTCCATAAACACCCGGCCCAAGAGCTGGGTAATCAGAATTTTTTTGCCGCTCGGCAGTTCGATTTCGCAAAATCCGCGGCCGGGCAAATGCGGCGGGTAATTAAGCGGCCGGATGATTTTTTTACATTCGTCAAGAAAAGGAATAATTTCCCGCTGCTGCCAAACATGATTCCCCGTAACCAGAGCATCTACGCCGGCTTCCAGAAAATCACGGCAGATCCCGGGGGTAACCCCGAAACCATGGGCGGCGTTTTCGACATTGGCAATAATAACGTCGGGTTTATAAAGCTCTTTAACTTTGGGCAGATTATTTAATACCGCATCTCTTCCGGCTCTGCCGACGACATCTCCGCTGTAAACTATCTTCAAAATCTTATCCTGTTTCTTAAAATAAAAAAATCCCGTTCAGGGATTAAAAAATGAGGGTGCCGAACGACCGTATAGTTACATTCTTAACCGAACCGCTCTTACAAAGTGGGCATCGTATAAATGAACCACGATTCATCCAGTGACAATTCCCTAAAACATAACGTTGGCTCGAAAGATCTGCGGGAACTACGAACCGTCCAGCTCACCCTCTATGACTAAAGATTACAACAAATTTATTTGACTTGCAACAGATTTTATCTGCTGCGTGAGATTTTTTATTTTCTCGGCCAGAACCGTATCAATTTCAAGGAGTCGCGAATTATCCACAGCCGGGGACGCAGAACTTTTGGCCGTATTGTTCTTTTTCAGTTCCGTCAGTTCATCGGCCAGCAGCAGGCCGACCATGGCCAGCAGCATATTCTCATTCACCTGTCCCGAAACATCGGTCAGCAGTTTGGCCTTTTCATCAAGCAGTCTTGCCAGCTGCAGGATTCTCGTTTCCTGTCCGTCTTCGCAGGCTACCGCATATTCGCGGGCATTAATTGTTATCGTGACTTGTGCCATTGTTTTCCAATACGTTGTCAAGTTTGTTTATCAGGCTGTCCATTTTGCCAAGAACGCCTTCGGAGGTCTCGCGCAGCAGCGACAGTTTAATTTCGGATTCTTTTAAGGCCTGAGCCTGCTTTTTATTCTCTTTGGCCGCCGTTTCGCTCTTGACGGCAAGCAGATTCTCCAGATTCTGCAAAGAAGCGCTTAGTTCGGCTAAAGCGTCGTTGGTTTGCGTAAAATCAAAAAAATTATTCTCAGCCACAGATTTTGCTTTCAATTCGATGATTCTTTTCATATATTCAAAGCATAATAAATAGATATTCAGGTTTTTCAAGAGCAAAGAAAATTTATGCCACAGTTTATCCTCAAAATCACTTCTCCCGCCGACCGCCCGGTACAAGATCCCGCCGTCGGCTGTTATATTATTGATGCCGCGCTGCCGGAAGATTTTTGCGCCCGGTTTGTCAAAGAGGCGCGGGATGCCGGACGTCTGACGCTGTTTGACGGTGATAATGCCCTGGCGCTGTGCCGGAAACTGGGGGCTGACGGCGTCCTTGCCCGCGTCAATGACGATTCTCCCTATAAAAAACAGCTGAAACCGCTGCGGGAGGCTTTGTCCGGCGGCAAAATTCTCGGCGCTGTCTGTCCGCCGACCCGCCATGCCGCAATGATTGTCAGCGAAATTGAACCCGATTTTGTTGCCTTTGCCTGGCGCGAAGAAGATAAAGCGCTGCCGGAGCTGCTGAAATGGTACAACGAACTTTTCCTGATTCAGTCGGCGCTGGAAATTTCCGGGCCGTTGCCGCCGGCGGAGAGTGATTTTATCATCATGCCGGCCAAAGATTTTGGTTGCTAAAAACGAAAGTTTATATTAATTTGCTGATGACTGAACAGATAAAAATTATAAAAAATGGAGTATTAAAATGAAACAATTAGCAGGTTCTATCCGCATCGGCTGGGTAATTGAATACAAGGGCAAACCCTGGACAATCGTCAAAGCCCAGCATATTAAACCCGGTAAAGGCGGCGCTTTTATGCAGGTTGAAATGAAGGCGGTTGAAGAAGGTACCAAAACCAATGAGCGTTTCAGAACTGAAGATACCGTAGAAAAACTCATGGTCGAAGAAAGAGACTGCCAGTTTTTGTTTGAAGACGCGACCGGCCTGACTTTCATGGAAAGCGACACGTTTGAACAGTTTACGCTTCCGGCTGATATTTTGGGCGATGCCCGTCCCTTTATGACCGACGGTATGGAAGTCTTAATCAGTTTTATTGACGGCAAGCCGGTCAGCGTTGATCTGCCGCAGCAGGTTATTTGCGAAGTAACCGAAACCGAACCGGTCGTTAAAGGCCAGACGGTAACCTCTTCCTACAAACCGGCAATCTTGGATAACGGTGTTCGCACCACGGTTCCGCCTTTTATTGCCACCGGTGATAAAATTGTCGTCGCCACGTCTGATGCCTCTTATGTCGAAAGAGCCAAATAATGTCATATATTACCCCTTTATTAAATTCCCTGATGATGGCCGCCAAAAAAGCCGGCAACGGCTTGACCCGCGACTTTAACGAAATTGAAAAACTGCAGTCTTCGGTAAAAGGTCATAAGGAATTTGTTGCCGCGGCTTTTGCCAAAGTCGAAAAGACGCTGCGTACCGAACTTGCCAAAGCCAAGCCGGATTATCCTTTTGCGGTTGACGGCGCCAAACGTCCTGACGGCCCGTATTTTGCCGTTGCGCCTTTGGACGGGGTCGTCAATTTTGCGCACGGTGTCCCGCATTTTGCAAT
>CALXTG010000161.1 GCA_944391355.1 uncultured Alphaproteobacteria bacterium | reverse complement strand
ACTTCCGAAGGGAAAATCCGCGCTTATGCCCGTTTTGACGAGCAGCGCCTGGCACATTCGCAGCAGCTGCGCAAAACCGACGGACAAATTGAGCCCGCGCCTCACCTGATGGGCGAAGGCCACCTCGCTTTCACCGTCGATCAGGGGCCTGACACCGAACTTTACCAAGGTGTCGTAGATTTACAAGGCAAGACCATGAGCGAACTTGCTCTGCGTTACTTCAAACAATCTGAACAGATTGATACCTGGCTGCAACTGTATCTTAAAGCTCCCGAAGGCGATTCGCAAAGCTGGCAGGCTGCCGGGCTGATGTTGCAAAAGCTGCCCGAAATCGGCGGAAAAATCCAGGAAGGCGATGACCTTAACGCCCAGTGGGAAGAAGCCAAAGTCTTCGCCGAAAGTCTGCGCGAAGATGAAATCTTTGATGCCGAACTTTCCTCTGCCGAACTTTTGCATCGCCTTTTCCATGCCAACAATCTGGTCATCAGCAAAAGCATTGACTACAGTTTCGGCTGCCGCTGCAGCCGCGAAAAACTTCTGAACACCCTCAGCGGCTTCTCGCCGGAAGAAATTGAGAGCATGGTCGAAAAGAACAAAATTACTGCCGAATGCAGCTTTTGTTCGGAAAAATACAGCTTTGACAAAGGCGAAGTCCTTAAACAATAGGCGTTTACCTTATTTTAATTTATAGCCCCTATTATAAAAACAGGTCGGAGATTTCCGGCCTGTTGCCTTAAATTTTGAAAGTTACGGAAATGACTAATATAAAAAGAATTTTTATCACCGTATTGTTCACGGCTGCTCTGGCCGGCTGTGCCGGTTTAAAAAGCGGCAAAGAAATCAGAAGCTATAATGAACCCCGTTATGACGCCGACCCGAAAATTGAACTTGATGTGAAAAAAGTTGAAATCATTTCCGAATTCACCCCTTCCTTTACCCGCCCTAATGTTGAGCATCTGTTTCCGATTTCAATTGAAAAGACCGCGCGTCTCTGGGGGCGCGACCGCTTGGAAGCCGCCGATTACGGCAGCGACAAAACCGCGGAATATATCATTAAAGATGCCAGCGTCACCGAAGAAATCGAAATATCGGAAGACATTTTCACTCCTGACCGCCTTAAGTATCGGGCAACTTTAGACGTCATCGTCCGGGTTTACGATACCCAAAGCATGGCCAAAGCCGAAACCGAGGTTGTTGCCTGGCGCGAACTCTACATTCCGGCCAACACCGATATTGCCGAAAAAGAAAAATACTGGAACGGAATGGTGCTTAAATTATTTGATGAATTTAACCGCAAAATGGATAAAAACATCCGCCAATACCTGAATATGTACGTTAAAAACAATAACTATATTCAAACTTACGACTAATTTACCGTCACGCTTGTCGGAACTTTGGGCGCCGTCATGGCAAAAGTCGGAATTTTAACTTCCTTTAACTTATCCTGCCCTTCGGTCTTAATCCGGCAGCTGCCGTAAAATACCGCATAGGGAGAAGACAAAGGCGCCGTTGACGTAAATTCAAAATATTCGCCGGGTTCAAGCTCGGGAATCTCGCCTTTAAAACCATCACTGTTGTCAGAAAAAAGATTCCCGCGATCATCGGTAATATTCCAGTTTTTACCGACCACGCTGATTTTATTCTGCGAATTATTTTCGATACAAAAATAATATCCCCATAAGAAATTATCATGATTGTCTTCGTCCACCAAAACCGGCCCGGCAGAAATAACAATACCGTCCGTCTGACTGACTTGAAGTTCATTTTCTTCTATCATAACCATTCCTTAAAAAAGAGTTAACGAATAATTAAGCAATAGAAAAAGATTCTCTGATTCGCAACCTGAGTCTGAGTTATACCCAAACTTATACCCAATAAAACGACGGCATGATTTTTAAACTTTACAAGAAAAAAAAGACTCCCTTCGGAGTCCTTTTTAAGAAAGTTTGGAGAATAAGGCGTATAATAAGAATCAAGAAAGCCGGAACAAGCGTACATTTTAGCACGCGACCGATCCGGCTATCCGCTGATTCTGTATCAGACAACCATTATACAAACTTTATTTAGATAAGATATCCAATAATTTTTTTGTCGCATCCGCTGAACTGATATTATCGCAGACAGCGACCTCATTGGCCAGACGGTCAAGCGCCTGTTCATAGATCTGACGTTCACTGTAGGACTGCTCGGCCAGATTTTCACGGCGATAAAGATCGCGGATAACCTCGGCAATCGCAACCGGATTTCCGGAGTTGATTTTATTTTCATATTCCTGCGCGCGGCGCGACCACATAACTTTTTTAACCCGGGCTTTCCCTTTGAGAACATTCAAAGCGTCATTCATCGTATTGGCTTCCGAGATCTTTCTCAGACCGGTCGTTTCGGCTTTAGCCATCGGAATACGCAAAGTCATTTTATCTTTATCAAAATTAACCACAATTAATTCCAGTTCGCTGCCGGCAATTTTCTGTTTGGCAATATCGGCGATTTTACCCACGCCGTGAGCGGGATAAACAACATATTCACCGGAATTAAAAGCAAGCTTTGAAGCAGTTTTTTTAATCATTTACTTTTTCCCATCAAAATTATTTTCGGACGCTGTTCTCGTTTGAGGCCCTTACCATACCACAAAAAAAGCTTTAAATCTAGAGGTAAAAATAACTTTTTTGTCGATTTTTTATTTAACAGTTTCTTAGGAATTTATCTTTATATTGTAAAACAAAAACTTAGACAGACAAGAAAAAGAAAAATCATGCCAAAATTTTTAAAAATTCTAACCTTGCTCTTATGTCTGCAAAGCTTTGAAGCCCAAAGCGCTGCGCAGCTGCCCGGCGACAGGCTGCTAAATGCCGTTAAACGCGGCGACACGGCCAGTCTGCAGCAAATTCTGCCGCAGAGAAAAGATCTGAATCAGCCGCTGCTGGCAGACCGGCCGCAGTCAACCCTGCTGATGTACGCCGTCAGCAAGAAAGCGCCCCTCCCGGTTGTCGAAATACTTTTAAAAAACGGCGCCGATGCGTTTATAACCGATTCGCGCGGCCGGCCGGTTATTATTATAACGGCAATCCGGCAGAACAATCTGGCGCTTCTTGACAAATTACTGGCAAAAGCATCGCCGCAGCTTTTGAATAGGCTGTTGTTGCAATCAATTGCCAACCGCGGCAGTCCCGAACTTGTCAGTTTGCTGATAGAACACGGCGCCGACGTCAATTATACCCACAAAACCGGCATAACCCCGCTGCTCATGGCCGTCAGTGCCTCCGAAGAAACATCTTCCGACAATCGCAGCGCCGTTATCAAGCTTCTGCTGGAAAAAGGTGCTGACCCGCAAAAACGTTTTCTTGGCCTAAACGCCAAAGAACTCGCCGAACTGAACCGGACGCGGCATGATTCTGCCGCAATCCGACATCTCGCCGGCGCCGGTGCCGGTTAACAAAAAAATCCCTGCTTAAAAGCAGGGATTTTTCAGACCGAAACCTCTCCTTTAATCGCCGGATAAGGATCATAGCCTGTCAATTCAAAATCGCCGTAATCAAAATCGTCAATCCGGCAAATTTCCGGATTAAGAAGCATTTTCGGAAGCGGCCGGGGTTCTCGCGTCAACTGCAGTTTCACCTGCTCGAAATGATTGCTGTAAATATGCGTATCGCCAAGCGTATGAATAAATTCGCCATATTGATAACCGCAAACTTGAGCAATCATCATTGTCAGCAATGCATAAGAAGCAATGTTAAACGGCACGCCCAAAAAACAATCGCAGCTGCGCTGATAAAGCATACAGGATAATTTATTGTTCGCGACATAAAACTGGAACATCATATGACAGGGCGGTAAAGCCATTTTCCCGATTTCCGACGGATTCCACGCCGTAACGATCAAACGCCGGTCATTGGGAAATTTCTTTATACGCTCGACAACTTCAGCCAGCTGGTCGATTCCTTTAATCGGCGTTCCCCAGGAATCAAAAAAAGAACCGCCGTTCCAGTTACGCCACTGCGCACCGTAGACCGGCCCCAAATCGCCTTTTTCATCGGCCCATTCATCCCAGATATGAACCTTATGTTCCTGCAGATAACGGATATTTGTGTCTCCTTTTATAAACCATAAAAGTTCATAAATAATTCCCTTAAGGAAAACCTTTTTGGTTGTCACCAGCGGAAACCCTTCCGATAAATCATAACGGCATTGGCGACCGAAAACCGAGCGGGTACCGGTTCCGGTTCTGTCCGTCTTATCGACACCGTTTTCCATGATGTCTCTAAGCAAATCAAGGTATTGTTTCATAATACAAAAGAATTATTAATTAATAATCAAAATATGGTTTAGAATTTAACGCCTCTATATATTTTGTCAAGTTTTTTGCCAAATATAAATGATCCGTTCAATCGGTTTAGACAGAAAATAAGGTTCTGCTAAATCTTTATTAACAAATATTGATTAGAATGAGAGAATATGGTAAGATAAAAGTATTGAGAAATTTTAGCATTTGTCATGCCAAACTTGATTTGGCATCCAGTCAATAAATCAGCTTATTTATTCTCCTGGATTCCAGCTTTCGCTGGAATGACAAGAAACACATGGGACCGAGAGAATGTCGGGGATTTCGTTAACAGCGTCAATGCGCAGCAACCTGTTAAGCCTGCAGAACATTGCGGGACAGCAGGATATTGTGCAAAAACGCCTGGCAACCGGCCTTAAAGTTTCTTCGGCAATCGATAATCCTTCCGCTTATTATACCGCTTCTTCCTTAAACAACCGCGCGGCTGATTTAACCGCCTTGTTGGACGCTATGTCGCAGGGTATTCAGACGATTAAAGCGGCCAGCGAAGCGATTGGCTCCGGTACTAAATTCCTTGAGCAGGCTAAGGCCGTTGCCAATCAGGCACTCGAAACCGCTCAACCGATTGTGGCTCGGGTATCGAATGAAGCTGAACTGCTGGCAGCGGTTGACTCCGGTCAAAAAGGATTGGTTGTCATCGAAAAAACAATCACTCTCAGTGACAACACCTCGCTTTACCTTAAAGAAGGCCAATCTCTGGTCGGAGCACGGTATCTGGATAAAACAGCGGCAGAAACTGCTGTCAATTTTAATTTTGACGGCCAATGCGGTTCGGGAATTATCACCGCCAATAACACCCTGATTTCTGATTTGAGCATCAACTTTACCGGAAACAGCGGTTCGGCCTCAGGAATTAACGCTAACAGCGGAGCTGTCAGCGGCTTCGGCGTATCTGGCGTCACCATACAAAATGTCACCATAAATACCGATGTCTCCGCCATGCCGGCCGCAGAACGCCTCTGGCTGGCCGGAATTCATTTCAGCGACTCCTCAAGCGCCGTTATTCGCGGTCAAATTAATATCAGCACCAACGGTCACAGCTCGCGCGGTATCGCCGCCTATTACGGCTCCCATATTAAAATTGAAGATGCATTACTTAATATTCAGATCAGCGGAACTAATTCTCACGGGCTGGTTTCAGCTTACGATAATTCCCGGCTTGATATCTGCGGACGCAGCATTGTCAATGCCGGCAACACATCTTACCGCGCCTTATACAACTACGAAGCAGCAACAACAATTTCCGACAATGCCGTGGTCAACTTTTCCTCTCATGCTGCTCCGGCCGTCTATAACAATAGCGGCGGCATTATCCTTCAGGATCGGGGACGACTTAATATTACAACCGAAGGAGAAAACGGTTACGGAATTGACGGAGGTTATCTTAAAGCCCTTGGCGACAGTACCGTCAATATCCTGACAACCGGCTTTAACGGCGAAGGCGCCAAGGGTATCGAAATTCTGCTGGAAAATGCTGCCAAACTAAATATTCAAACCGAAGGCGAAAACGGGGAAGGCATAATCAATGGCAAAGTCACCGCCCGCGGACAAAGCGAGCTGAATATTCATACTCTTGGTAACGCTGCCGCCGGATTCGCCGGTGGCAGCCTTGACATTGTAGACAGCGCTGAAGTTAATCTGCAGCGTGAACATTTAACAAATATTCTCTATTTGGAAACCGCCATAAATCTTAAATCCGCTCGGGCACAGCTCAGTCTGAAAGGTGCCGACAGCTATGCATTTGACGGTAAACAACTCATCACTGCTGTTGCCGGCGCCGTCATTATAACCGAAGCAGGAAAATTCAGCGCCGACAATGACATTACAACGCCGGTTTCTCCGAATGCAGGAAATATACCGCCGGCCGGTTTCAGCAAAACCGGTGCATCGGCACCGATAAATATTGACGAAATCCGCGACTTCATGACAACTCCTGTCTACCCACCCGAAACATTTAATCCCGATACAAAAACCGACAGCAAAAAACTGTATTGTAGTTTTACGCAAATAATCAACCAATATGACAGCTTGATCAATGACGCCGCCTATAAAGGCACCAACCTGTTAAAAGACCAGAGTTTGAAAATCAATTTCAACGAAGACCGCTCTTCAATGATTAAAGTTCAAGGAACCGCCGCCGACAGTCTCAGCATCGGTATCAGCCAATCGCAATGGGGTGAAGTCTCTGCCATTGAAAACGCTCTCAATGAGCTGGAAAATGCCGTTAATACCCTGCGTTCTTTGGCCTCGGAATTCGGCAATTACTATTCGATTGTTACCACCAGACAGGATTTTACCGAAAACCTGATAAATGTTCTGGAAGAAGGCGCCGATAAATTAACCCTTGCCGACATGAATCAGGAATCCGCTAACATGCTGGCCTTGCAAACCTCCCAGCAGCTGGCCGTTAATTCCCTTTCCCTCGCCTCTAAGGCCTCGCAAGCAGTATTGAAGTTATTTTAGTCAGGATTGCGGCGCAGTAGTTTTCCTGCTTCTAATATCCTGCCACCCTTACTTGTCATGCTCGGACTTGATCCGAGCATCCAGGTCAACAATATAGCTACTTATTTAACCTGGATTCTCCGGTCAAGCCGAAG
>CALXTG010000160.1 GCA_944391355.1 uncultured Alphaproteobacteria bacterium | reverse complement strand
GGTCGGAAAGCCGCAGATAAAATCGGAACCGAAAGTCACTTCGGGACGGACGGCACGGATGTTATGGCATAAATTGATAACGTCTTCGCGGCTGTGGCGTCGTTTCATGCGTTTTAGAATCATATTGTCCCCCGATTGAACCGATAAATGGAAATGGGGGAGAATATTGGGATAGTTTTTTACCAGCTCAATAAATTCGGTATCCAGAGCAGCGGGATCCAGCGAACCGAATTGTAAAGACGGCAGTTCGGGAATCTGCTCGAGAATATGACGGACCAGCCTGCTGAAAGACGGTTGATAGGAACAGGCGTCAACGCCGGTCAGGCAGATTTCTTTAAAACCCTGATTTAAAAGTTTGCGAATTTGGGAAATAATGTCGGCTTCGGCAACCGAACGGTTATTGCCGCGGGCATAGGGAACAATACAATAAGTGCAGCGATGGTCGCAGCCCTGCTGGATCTGGACAAAGGCGCGGTGCCGGCCTTCGAAACCGGTAATCAGATAACGGTCGTAACTGTCGTAGTCAAAAATATCGCCGACGATGGTTTTTTCCGTGAGGGGCATTTCGAGATATTTGCTTATTTCGGTTTTTTCTTTATTGCCGAGAACCAGATCGACTTCCGGCATGGCGGCAAATTTCTGCGGGGCGATTTGAGCCGCGCAGCCGGTAACGATAATCCGCGCGTCGGGGTTTTGTTTGCGCAGTTTGCGAATAGTCTGGCGGCATTGTCTTTCGGCCTCGCCGGTGACTGCGCAGGTATTGATGATGATAAGATTGTCCAGGCCGGCCAGCTTTTCTTTCAATACTTCCGATTCATAAGAATTGATCCGGCAGCCCAGGGTAACGACTTCAACCATTATAAAAAATTCCTCTTCCCGCCCAATATAAGGCAAAAGAAGAGGAATTGCAAATCTTAGAACCGACTTTTTAGATTATTTTTTTATGCAATCCAGGGCGATTTTGGTCAATTCTTCAATCTTGGCGGCGCTTAAAGCCAAATCGTGATGTTCCGATTCACTGAATTCGGGATAAATTTCGCCGTGAACCCCGCGTTTACCGATGGCGCAGGGATAGGAAATGCAAATGTTTTTGCTGTTTTCGACGCTTTCATGGAAAGACGAAACGGTCAGAATCGCATATTCATTGCTGGAAATTGCCTGACAAATGCGCGTCAGGGCGCCGGCGATGCCGTAAAAAGTCGCGCCTTTGCCGTCAATAATTTTATAAGCGGCGTTGCGGACACAGTCATCGATTTGGGCTTTAATTTCCGGGGTGAAAGGTTTGTTGTAAATTGTTGCCAGTTCTTCAATCGAAACCGTGCCGGCGTCGGCATTGGACCAGATTAAAACTTCGCTGTCGCCGTGTTCGCCCAGAACATTGGCATGAATTGATTTCGGCGAAACGCCGAGGTGATAGCCGAGCAGGGTGCGGAAGCGGGCGGTGTCAAGCGTGGTGCCGCTGCCGAAAACCCGCTCTTTGGGGAATCCGGAAAGTTTTAAGGCTACGGCGGTCATGATATCGACCGGATTGGAAGCAATCAGCAGGATACAGTCAGGCGCATGGGCGACGACCTGCGGAATGATATCTTCAAAGATTTTGACATTGACCGCCAGCAGGTCGGTGCGGCTTTGTCCCGGTTTCTGATTGGCGCCGGCGGTGACGATGACGACTTCGCAGCCGTTCAGGTCGGCATAATCGCCGGCTTTGATTTTGCTGGCATAAGCAAAAGGCGTGGCGTGGGCAATATCCATTGCCTCGGCTTCGGCTTTCTTTTTATTCTGGTCGACCAAAACGACTTTTCTGGCGACGCCTCTCATAATTAGTGCAAAGGCTGTTGTACTGCCGACGGAGCCGGCACCTATTATTCCTACTTTCATACTATCCTCCTTTTTGATGAATTTTAGCTGGCATCTAAAGCAATTTTACGCGATCTCAAAAATTCACGTACTTCCAATGTACGCTAAAATTTTTTCGCCGCTGGAAATCACTTTATCTGCCGATCTAAAATTCATCTAGTTTTGACAGGCCTCTAAAGCAACTTTTTTTATTTTAATCTAATATAACTATCCTTTTAGCAAAGACAAGTAAAAGGCCGTGTGAAAACGGCCTTTTGCAGTAAAATTTGGTTAGCGAATGTTACTCTTTAATGATGGTCTCGCCTTCGTCGGAAGTTTCTTCGGGGTTAATTTCTTCGACATCTTCAACCTCTTCTTCCACTTCGACAATGTCGCCGTCTTCGGTTTGGCATTTGCAGGCCTCGCGGGCGGCTTCGCATTCATCGCAGTTTTCAATGCCTTCAGGGCAGGAACATTCGGTTTCGCAAGTGCAGGAGACAACCGGCTGCCCATTAACTTCGGCAGGTTGCTCAGCATCGACGGTATCAACGACCGCGTTTTCTTCGGTGGCGGCCGGCTGTGTTTTGTTGTGTCCTTCTTTAACGAAGTAGCTGACAATCATCAGCAAAATGACGACCAGGACGATATAAAAAAGTTTTTTCATCAGATTTTCCTCAGGCTAAGTTTTATTTACGTCTAAGATATTGCGTTGCGAGGGCTTTGTCAACTGCGGCTTGAAAGTTATCAGCGGATTCCGAAGCGGTTTCCGGAAGCGTAACGCCGGAGGCCGCGGTAAAAAAAGAACAGGCTCAGCAGAAAAATTCCGCCGGTGCCGAGTGTAAAGACCGCAAACTCCGTCCAGGTAAAGCTTTTCAGCAACGCAACGGGAAAAAGCGATACGAATCCCGCGGGAATTACGGTCAGGAAGATTACTTTGTAAATTCCGGTGAATATGGTGGCCGGCTGGTTGGAAAAAATCAGAAAAGTCATCAGAATATTGTTGCCGAGGCTTTCGGTGCCCGAAGTATAGAAAGCAAAAGTCGACAGAATCAGACGCATGGCGTAGGTCAGCAAAAATGCCATGAAGCTCAGATATAAAAAGAGTATAAATCCTCCGGCGCTGACATAGCCGGAAAGAAAATACATTGTCAGGGCGGTGATGACATCTCCCCAATTGGCAAAGGTCGAAAAAGAGGTTGAGGCCATAAACAGCAGGTTGCGCGGGCTGACAATATAGCTGTCAAGGGTGCCGTTCTCTATATATTGCGGCAGTTCGGCGACCCCGCGGAAAAAGATGGCGTAAAGCGCAAAGCTCAGACCCGAAACGGCAAACATCAGCGCCATGTCGTCAAAGTTCCAGCCGTTGATAGTGCCTTTGTCATTAAAGATAACCCACCACATAAAGATAAAAGAGAAATTATTGATGAGCATCATCAAGATGTTTACAAAAGCGTCGCCTTTGGAAAGAAAGGCGGTTTTAAGGTTGCTTTTTTGTATGAACCGGAAGAGTTCCCAATTTTCAGCCGCCATAGACATTAACCCTTTTCTGCATGGTTCGGTAGGCCCAGATGATAAATCCGATAATAAAAGCCAGCCAGAGACAGTTCAGTCCGAGAGCCCGGCTGACGTCAGCGGCCGAGAAATCATAGGAAAGTTTGATTGTCAGATAATACAGCGAATAAAAAGGCGTCCAGCGGGCGATATCGACAAACCATTCGGGATAAATTGACAGCGGAAAAATTGCGCCGCCGAAGATAAAGGCCAGCCGTTGAACGGCCATGGCCAGGGTTTTGGTGTGTTCCAGCCACAGACTCGAAAAACCGACCGCGGTGTAGAGCAGCAGATTTATGAGCGACGATAAATAGACCAAAGAAACAATCAACGGGAATTGCAGCCAGGTAAAAGGCGTCTGCGGGGTCAGCAGCCAGGCGGTCAGAGTTCCGGCCAATCCGAGAGAAACAAAGTTAATGCTCATCAGGCTGAGGTTTTCGCAGAAACGCATCATAAAAAAAGAAACCGGTTTGTTAAGATAATAGGCCAGCGTACCGCTTTTGATGTCTTGTTCAAGAATGCGCTCGACCTTGGGAGCAGAGAGGATTATCAGTTCGCCGAACAATAAATACCAGAGAAAAGTCGCATTGATTGACGGGTCGGCAGAGTCTTTGCCGATGACGGTCCAAAGCTGATTGTAGGTTAAAAGCAGGATCAGCAATAAGAAAATCCCGCCGCATAAAACCGTTTTGTTGGTTATTGCCTGTCGGGCGGCCAAGCTGATAAAAGCGCCGTATTTTCTGAACCGGGATTTAATCGCCACGATTGTAAATCTCCTTAATAATTTCTTCCATCGGCGGGTTTTCAACGGTCAGGTCGGCGACATGATAGGTTTGTACCAGTTCATCGAGCGCTTTTTTTACCGGTATCTGCCGCGTATCAATGACTTTGCGGATTTTTTCGCCGCTCTCGGTCGTGATTTCAAGGTATTTTTTGTTCAGATAGGAATCGCACAGGGTCGTCAGCGAATCATCAAAAATCAATTTGCCTTTGTTTATGACAATGACTCTGTCGCAGACTTTTTCCATATCATCAGTGTCGTGCGAGGTCAGCAGCAGGGTTGTTTCTTCTTCCAAGGCCTGTTGTCTGATCAGATTGCGGATAATCGCCTTGGCGGTGATGTCGAGTCCGATGGTCGGTTCGTCCAGAAACAGCACTTTGGGATTATGAATCAGCGAGGCGACGATTTCGCAGCGCATCCGTTGTCCCAGTGACAGGCTGCGGGTCGGGCTGTTCAGCAGGTCGCGGATTTCAAACAGGCGAACCAGGCGGGATAATCTTTTTTTGAACGCGATTTCGGGAACATTATAGATTTTTCCCATCAGGGCAAAGCTGTCTTGTACCGGCAGATGATACCAGAGCTGGGAGCGCTGGCCGAAAACCGTGCCGATATCATAGGCAAGCCGGCGGCGGTTGCTCCAGGGAATCATGCCCAAGACACGGGCTTCGCCGGAAGTCGGGTAAAGAATGGAGGACAGCATTTTGATCGTGGTTGATTTTCCGGCGCCGTTAGGGCCGATGAAGGCTACTCTTTCGCCGGGTTTGATGGCAAAAGAAATGTTGTTGACGGCAACGACGGTTTTATATTGAGGCTTAAACAGGTTTTTTAACCCTTTTCCGGTTTTTTTTAATCTGAATTTCTTGGTTAAATTGCAGGCCTCGATGATATTGTGCATATTTTTTACTCTTCCTCAAATCCTTTGGAATTATAGATAAAGCGCGGAAATTTGCAAGCGCTAACTGTGCATTCGGGGCGCAAATTGAAAATAATGCTTGTCAAATGATATAAATTTGTGCTATCTACCGACTCACGGGTCAGATGGTCCGATTAATTTGTTTTAATTTTTTAGAGGTTTTATCATATGACTGATACAGCTAACCGCGTTAAGAAAATTGTTGCCGAACACCTGGGTGTTGAAGAATCGAAAGTTACCGAAAACGCCAGTTTCATCGACGATTTGGGTGCCGACAGCTTGGATACGGTAGAATTGGTAATGGCTTTCGAAGAAGAATTCGGCTGCGAAATTCCTGACGAAGCTGCTGAGAAAATTCTGACCGTGAAAGATGCTATTGACTATCTTTCCAAAAACGCTTAGGTCGAAATTTGACTTGTGAAGGTTTATGAAACTCGCTATATTCAGGCGAGTTTCGTTGTTTATGGCTGTGTAGAAAATAATTTAGAGGATTTAGAATGAGAAGAGTTGTCGTTACCGGACTGGGAATTGTCTCTCCTTTCGGCAGAGGCGTTGAGTATAACTGGAAACAGCTGTTGGACGGTAAATCGGGAATCCGTAAAATCGAAGGCGTTGACCTTAAAGATATTCCGGTAGAAATTGCCGGACAGGTTCCTTTCGGCGAAGGCGAACATGATTTTAATCCCGATACGGTTATGCCTCCCAAAGACCAGAAGAAAAATGACAAGTTTATCATGTACGGCATGGCAGCCGGCGATGATGAGTTAAAAGACGCCGGTTGGAACGTTGAGACCGCCAGCGAAGAAGAAAAAAACCGCGCCGGCGTTATGATGGGATCGGGTATCGGCGGTCTGCAGGTGATTTATGATAACTCGATTTCTTTTCATGAAAGCGGTATGAAAAGAATTTCGCCTTTCTTTATTCCTTCCTGCCTGATTAATCTGGTTTCGGGGAATCTGTCGATTAAACATGGTCTTAAAGGGCCGAATCATGCCTGTGTTACTGCCTGTTCGACCGGTACGCATGCGATCGGTGATGCCGCCCGCATGATTGCGATGGGTGATGCCGATATGATGCTGGCAGGCGGCGCCGAATCTGCAATTAACGTACTTGGGCTGTCCGGCTTTGCCCGCATGAAAGCAATTACTTCCGAGTTTAACGATACGCCGGAAAAGGCCTCTCGTCCCTGGGATAAAGACCGCAGCGGTTTTGTCATGGGCGAAGGTTCGGGGG
>CALXTG010000159.1 GCA_944391355.1 uncultured Alphaproteobacteria bacterium | reverse complement strand
GGGTGGATAGACAGCAAGAAGAATCAAACAGCTTATTGCTATTAATGCGACAATGGCCATACACCATTGTTTAGTCTTTTGAGATCCGGTAAAAAACAAATAAAGCAGCAAAATAAATATAGCCCCCATTATCGTTCTTACCAGTTCGTCTGAAAAAAATGTCGTTGGTTCCATAGTTTTGTTTTATAATAATTTTTTTGTTTTTTCATCTTCAACATCTTTGGTATAAGGATGAAATAATCCCCAGATACCTAAAGAAATGACCAAAAGAGCAGCAATCGCAATTACTGCAATAACAATTTTTTCCATAATGATAGTTTTATTGGTTAATTTAATTCAAAAGCAAAACCCATCTTTTCACGGCCTTAAACCAGGTAATAACCCGATCGGCAATAATCCCGGCAATGAAAAGAAATAAAGCGATGTCAACAATTGCCGGAAGAATCGACAATAAGATGACGAATATTACTTCATAGTTTTCCATATATTTTTTTTGTTTAATGATTAGCATAATGATAGTTTACTGTCCCATAAACTATCAAATTTGTCTAAAATGTCAATTGTGAATTATGCTTATTTAACGATTTCTCCAAAGTTTTTGTCTGCAGCGCTGTGATTTTGGTCTTCGGTAATCTCTTCATAGAGATGCATACTGCCGCTCAGCATATAAATATTATCAAACCCGCGGTTTGCCAGAATGCAGGCGGCATTGTAAGCGCCATAGCCGAAATTGCAGTATAAAATAACTTTCTTTTCATGCGGAATTGAATCCAGATTTTTGCGGATGGCTTCAAGCGGAATATTAATCGCGTTTGGCAGATGGCCGTCTTTAAACTGTTCGGGAGAACGAACGTCGATCAGCATGGTTTCGCCGGTCTGATTACTCCAGTCAATCTCGTCAAAAAAGGCAAATTTAACTTGTCCGTCGTTGAGGCTTTCCGCCATTGAACCCAGATTATTAATGGCGTCTTTGCCGGAAGAATAGGGCGGCGCATAGCAGATTTCCGCGGCAGTCAGGGCTGAAACCTTGCTGTTGCGGCTCATATAAGCCGAAAGAATATCAATACGCTTGTCAATGCCGTCGCGGCCGATGCCCTGAGCGCCGAGCAGTCTTCCGTCTGGCGCAAACAATAATTTAAAAAGCATTAGTTCGGCGCCGGGAAAATATGAAGCGTGCGAATAATCATACATATTAAATTTATGATAGGCGATATTATTTTCGATCAGGGTCTTTTCATTACAGCCGACCGCTGCCGCGGTATATTTGCAGACTTTGCAGGCTGTGGCGCCGAGAGCGCCTTCAAATTCGCTTTTCAGTCCGCTGATGTGTTCGGCGGCGATGCGTGCTTCTTTAACCGCCAGTCCGGCTTGCGGCAAGCGCATTTTTTCGTTGCAAACCTGGCTGGGAATCTCAATGACATCTCCGGCGGCATAAATATCTTTGTCGGAAGTCTGCATAAATTTGTTGACGATCAGGCCGCCGCGTTTGCCGACTTTCAGATCCGCCATAACCGGAATCTTGATTTCCGGGCTGACTCCGGTTGCAACAATTGCCATATCATAATCCAGAGTACGGCCGTTTGACAGCGTCGCTTTTGTTTCGCCGAAGCTGATAACTTTTTGATTCAGATACAGGTTAATGCCCTTTTCGCGAAGATGATTATGCAGCGTGGCCGCCATATCATAGTCCAGCATCGGCAGCACATGCGAGGAAGCTTCAACGATTGAAACTTCGATCTTAAGCAAATTCAGGGCTTCGGCCGCTTCAATGCCGACGGCGCCGCCGCCGACAATCAGAGCCCGCGCCGGACTCATGTCTTGTATGTAGTCCTTAATTCTTTCTATCGAGGCCAGATCGTTAATCGTGAAGATATTATCGCCGAGAACCCCTTCAATATCGGGGCGCAGCTGTAATCCGCCGACCGTAATAATCAGCTTGTCATAATATTCGGGCGGGCGGTTGAGAATGGTAACGGTTTTGTTTTCCCGATCCACCGTATCTATTTCGGAATTAAGCCTAACGTCAATATTATAGCGTTGTTTCATAAATTCCGGAGTTGGCCCGCTCAGTTCGGCACGGGTAACTTCTCCCGAGAGATAATAAGTTAATCCGCAGGTAGCTGTGCCGAGTTCGTCGCTTTTTTCAAAAATAACAATTTCGACATTTTCGTTCAGCCGCCGCAGCCGTGTCGCGGCGCTGAGTCCGGCGGCGCCTCCTCCGATAATGATAACTTTCATCTCCGTCTCCTTTCTTTAGGCGGTCTTAAGCAGTACAACACCAGAAATAATAAAAATCAGTCCGGTCATGGCCGCAATGCTGACCGCGTCTTGGAACATCAAAACCCCGATAGCATAAGTTCCGGCTGCGCCGATCGCCGTCCAAACGGCATAAGCCTTGCCGATCGGTATTTCGCGCTGAGCCAGATAAAGAAAAATACCGCTGAGCGTCATCGCGACAACCGAAAAACAAATCCAGTGAAAAAACGAACCGGTGGTTTGCGCCAGTTTGAAGCCCAAAGGCCAGCCGATTTCAAAAAGTCCGGCGATTAAAAGATAAACCCAAGCCATCATATTAACTCCCCCTCAGAATTTGATAATATTTGCTTAATATCTAATCTGTCGCGCGGCCATATCAAGGGAGGGGGAACGATTTAAAACATTTTGCCGATTTTAGACTTGACTCTTAATAATATAACCGTTATAAAACGGACAGATTTGAGTAATTTTCATTTGGTTATGAAGATAAAACTTATAACACGCCGAGGCGTGCCGCCAGTCAGCGAGGGTTCGCACACTGGCGTGCAATAGTTTATAGGTATTGAAAGTGTTTGAAGCGTTAAGTGATAAATTAGGTTCGGTCTTTGCCAAAATTACCTCTCGCGGGGTATTGAACGAAAAAGACATTGACGAAGCCATGCGGGAAATCCGCATTGCTTTGCTTGAGGCCGATGTTTCGCTGCCCGTAGTTAAAAGTTTTATTGCCGCCGTCAAAGAACAGGCACTGGGCGAAAAAGTCGTCCGTTCGGTTCAGCCCGGCCAGATGGTCGTTAAAATTGTTCATGACGAACTGGTCAAAGTTTTGGGGGCCGAAGACAGCGCACTGAACTTGCATGCCGCCCCGCCCGCCGTTATCTTAATGGTCGGACTGCAG
>CALXTG010000158.1 GCA_944391355.1 uncultured Alphaproteobacteria bacterium | reverse complement strand
AAGATACTGAGCGCGCCTGCAAGCTCGAAAATCCCGACTATACCAATTCCTGTCCCGCCGGAACCAAACCGGATACGACCAAGCGCTGCTCCTATGATTCCGATTACGGCGCCTGCTGCAATACCTGCGCCGCTTATCCGGAAAGCGAAGTTAAGGACGGTTATGAATTGGTTGAGGAATGTATCGATTGTGACAGAATACCTCATTATCAAGTCAAGCCCAAAGACTGCGGGTCGGGATTCGTTTCCTGTGACAATGGTCCCGAAGTCGGCGCCGAAGAGTGCAAATCCGGCGAACAAACCCTTTACTCAAACTGTAAGCCAGATGCTCCGGTTTGTCCGGCGCCGTATATTATCAAAGAAACTTATTGGTGTGACGGCGCATTCAGTTGTTGGAATATGCCGTCGGAGAATCCCTGCGACTGGTGTGATAACGCCTGGCGCTGTGTGATGCCTTAAAGAAAGGAGAAAGACGATGAGATTATTATATTTATTGAGCATTTTGCTGTTATCAGCCGTACCGGCGCAGGCTCAGACCTGCACTTCGGCGCCGAGCTGCGCGGCTCTGGGGTATGATAAAACTTCAACCGACTGTACGGGACAAGCCATGTTGAAATGCCCGTTTGACCAAAGCAAGGTTTTTTGCGCCGGCACAAGCGCCTGCGGCGGGGGAAGTGGAACACCGGATGGCAGCGGTTGTAATGATGGAGATTTTTTATTTGCGGATAAGAGTTGTTCGGTTGTATTGCTTTCGGGAAGGAATCCGATCGGAATCGTTTTCTCTTCGGAAAACCGTTTAGCAGTTGCTTTGAATGAAAGAAAACTTGAGTGGGGCGGGTATAATAAAGAAATAGGTTCCGCGGCACGGGGAACCTCGGGAAAAAGCAATACGGCGGCAATTTTGGCTTACGGCAAGACCAATAATATTTCATATCCGGCCGCCGAATATTGCAATAAGTATAGTACGAGCGGAACAAAAGCCGGAGACTGGTTTTTACCGAGTTTAGAAGAATTAAAGCTTTTATCCAATAATTTTTCCGGGATTAACAGTGCTTTGAAAATTTTGGGAAAACCAACGCTCCCAGAGGCTGAAGATGAATATTATTGGTCGTCTTCTGAGCTCAGTACTGGCAATGCCAGGAGACTGGTCCCGAGTTCCGGCGCTACAGGTTTCCACAATAAGGGTAATAGTAACCGCGTTCGCCCGGTTTTGGCTTTTTAGAATTAATGATTGGCGTGGCTGAGAATACGCTGCTTGTCGCGGTTCCAGTCACGTTCTTTTATGGTTTCGCGCTTGTCAAATTCGCGTTTGCCGCGACCCAATCCCAATTCCAGTTTGGCACGGCCTTTATCATTAAAAAAGAGACTGACGGCAACCAAAGTCGACCCTTTACGGTTCAGCTCATTGGTGATTTCAATAATTTCTTTCTTTTTCAACAACAACTTGCGTTCACGTTTTTCGATATGGGTTTCGTAACCGCGGTTGACATATTCGGCAATGCTCATGTTAGAGATAAACAATTCGCCGTTACGGGCAATTCCATAAGCATCATTAATATTGGCATGGCCAAGGCGCAGAGATTTAACTTCGGTGCCGGTCAGCTCCAGTCCCGCAGTATATCTGGCGGTTATTTCATAATCAAAAAAAGCGCGGCGGTTATAGGCAACCTGCCCGGTTGAAATATATGCGCTTTTGGTTGTTTTTTTGGCCATTTTATTTTCCTTCGGCTTATATATGCCATAACTTGAAAAAAAAAGCAACCGCCGAAAATATTTTTTTATGACAGCAAAAAGCCCCGTATTGCCACGGGGCCTTCAGCGGTGTTTAGAAATTTCTTTTTTCGACTAAGCCTTTTT
Organism: uncultured Alphaproteobacteria bacterium; assembly: GCA_944391355.1. Lineage (GTDB taxonomy): Bacteria > Pseudomonadota > Alphaproteobacteria > RF32 > CAG-239 > CALXWF01. The sequence continues at coordinate 3,699 of CALXTG010000158.1, read as the reverse complement.
GCTCTTGCGATTATCAATCAGCATTAAATCCGGTTTGCCCTGTTCGGCCGGAATCGGACCGTTTGCCCGCATACAATGACCGTCAATATAAGCGCCGGGCTCGATGGCAATGGACGTATGCGTAGCATCGCCGACCAATTTCGCTGTCTTGGCAATAAATAATTTATCGACCACTGCTTTTCCATTTAAAACCCCGTACAAATGGAGATTTTTTGCCGTGACCGTACCGACAACCGTTCCCTTAAGGCCGATTACCAATTCTTCACAGCTGATATCGCCTTCAATACAGCCGTCAACATGGATAATGCCGTCACTGATAAGATCGCCTTTTACATTCGTATTTTCGCTGATAATGCTCGGAACCGGAACATTGCTGTTGTTCTTGTTCATTTTACGGGCAAATTTTAAATATAAAAGTTTAGTCAGTTTTGTCATGTTTCCCTCGTTTAAGAAGATATTTTAGCCTTGATAAAAGGCATCGGATCAACATTGCGCCCTTGATACAAGACCTCATAATGCAGATGCGGCCCGGTCGAACGGCCGGTTGTTCCGACTTCGCCCAGTGTATCATCAACTTCAACATAGTCACCTTTTTTTACATAAATTTTATGTAAATGGGCATATTTGGTCTGAAAACCGTTGCCGTGGTCTACGACCACCAAATTACCGTAACCGCCGGCATATTCGGCGCGGGTTACCTTACCGCGGGCGCGGATTTTAATTTTGTTTCCGGTACGGCTGGCCAGATCGACGCCTTTATGACGGGCGGATTTGCCATTGAAAGGATCAGAGCGGCTGCCGTAATTCGAAGTTACCCAGTAACTCCATACCGGTTTACCCAAGGGGACATATTCGGCGACTTCTTTGTAATATTCCCATTTATCGACATCCCCGAAAATTTTTGAAATCTTGTCGTTTAACTTTTTATCTTTGAGCCTCTGCTGGGGAGCGGGAATATACGGTCCGCCGGAATTGGCGCCTTTTTTACTGTTGGCCAGCGCATTAAAATAAAGACCGCTTTTTTTCAAAGGAACATTAATGCTGTTAAAAGCATTTTTAATTTTCCCCATTTCGCGGGAGGCAATTTTTTCAACCTTTTCCAATACTTCGATTTCCGCTGCCTTGATATCTTTGATGATTTTTTCCATCTCACGGAGCTGGTCTTTTAATTCGTCACGTTCGGAAGCGGCAATATCTCTTTGCAACAGGGCTTCGTTCAAAGAAATTTTTTCGGAAAGAGCGTCGGAAGAAAGCCATTCTTTTTCTTCGGTAATCTGCTTAATACGCTCTTCGACAATTGAAGCCTGCCGCTTATAATTTTCGACTTCGGCTTTAGCGTTTTTCTGCTCTATCGACGACATTACTTCGGTAATATTCTTATTCAGAGTAACAAAATCCGTCATCAGCTGGACATAGGCATCACGGGTCTCGCCGATTTCTTTATCTTTATAAGAAATAATGACGCCGGAGCGGTTATAAATATAATAGGAATAGAAACTCCACATGCCGATCAACAACAGCAAGGCAAGCATTATAACCTGGAGGCGCGATGATATGGTGAAGACTTTAGCCCGTCCCTGGCTTCTGAAAATTATTTCCTTGGGGGAAAAAATTGTTTTTTTCTCGGTGTAGGCACCGTTCATAAAACTTTTTTCCAACTCCGGGGTATTAATATTCATTCAAATCCTATTCTTAAAATTAATCCGGATAAAAAAATTATCGTGCTATAGGTATAACAAATAAATTTTAAAAATACAGCTTTTTTTGCAAACTTATCCAATCCGGGCAAATAAAGCCTTGTTTTCTTGGCCTTTCAGGGGATAAAATCATCACCGAAAGATGATTAACAAAGGAACGACGGTCATGAAAATCAAAACTAAAGCATTAGAAATTCTGGCAACCTGGTTTTATTCGGGACGGGCTCCCGTTGCTCCGGGGACGTTCGGCTCATTGGCGACTCTGCCATTTGTCTATGCGCTTAACTATTATTGGGGGCTTAACGCTTTATTGATTTTCATCGCGGCGGTTTCACTCATCGGCATTTGGGCCAGCGACCGTTACGCCAAGCTGGTTAATGTTTCGGATCCGGGGTTTATTGTTATTGATGAAACGGCGGGTCAGAGCATTGCCTTAGTTTTTGCCGGAACCAATCTCTGGTTTTATGCTTTGGGGTTCGCACTTTTCCGCTTGTTCGACATCACAAAGCCATGGCCGGTTTCCTGGGCAGATAAAAAACTTAAAGGCGGCCTGGGAATTATGCTTGACGATATACTGGCCGGCATGATGGCCGCAGCCGTCATGTGGGGAATTAAAATTTATCTGTCTTAGGTTTATTCTTCATCCAAAATGACAAATTCGTCATCTGAGGCATAGTTCAGAACCACGCGAGCCCGTTCGTCAAGCATATCCAAATCCAGACTGGCATTTGACAGCAGCCGAACCTTGTTCTCAAGGCGGATTTTTTCGTTATGGTAAGTCTCGGCAATTTTCCTGGCTTCGCTGATTTCGCGCTGCAAATAAAAATACTGCATCAGGCCGCGGTCGCCGCTGATACCGTGAAAGGTAAAATATACCGACAGAACGATACAGAAAATCAACAGTCCCGAATTTTTGAGACGATTTTGTAATTCCATAAAAATTCCCATATGCTTTTCCCGCCGAAAATTAAAAGACTCGGAAGCCGACCGTGCGGCTGGAGAGATTGGAGCATATTTAGGTTAAAATTTGGTTACAGACCTGCCCGATATTAAAAAATCAGTCTGCGACACAATCGTTGCCTTTCCATTTCCAGCCCGTGACCTGTCCGTGACGGATGAAAAACGATGTCTGACAGTAATTTTCAACTTCATAACCAAAATTCTGCGCAAAAGGCGAGAAATCATATTGGTTTATGAAAGGCGAATAGACAACGTCCTCACTCGGTTCAAAGCCCTGATTATAAATGTAAAACTCCGAAGGAACATAAATGTCCTCGGCTTTGGTATAAGTTATAACGCTGCTGCCGTCGGGCATAAGTTTGCGGGCGCTGGGCGCCCCCCATGCCTGTAAAAGTTCGCTCTCGCTCTTGCCAACCCAGCTTTGCAGCCTTGTATCATATTTAGCCGGCGTTGCGCAGGCTAACAAAAATAAGACCAATATTATATAAAAACTGATTTTTTGTAACATCAGACCCTCCCCCTTTTTATTGCAGATTTAATGTCCGAGAGCGGGTTTTCAATCTAATCTTTCGGCTGTTTCCAACCAAAAAGTTAACCTCACGACAAAAATAACTGTAAAATTGCGAAAAAAGCATTGCCTTTTAAATCTTTAATGTTATTTTGGCAATACTAATCAACTTTTGAGCTAAAGTCGTAAAAATGGAAAAACCTCTTATTTCTCTGCTTACAGCTTGTTATAACGGTGAAGCGCACTTGCGCCCCTATTTTGCAGGCCTGCTTTCGCAAACGGCCGAAAATGTCGAATATATATTTATCAATGACGGTTCAACGGATAAAACTGAAGCGGTATTCTATGAATATTGCCCGCAGCTGGAAGCAAAAGGCTGGAAATGTACCTATATCAAAAAAGAGAACGGCGGCGCGGCCGACGCTCTAAACCGCGGCTTAAAAGTTTTCAGCGGCGATTATTTAAGCTGGATTGATTCCGATGATATTCTGCATCCGACTTTTTTGGAAGAGATGTCGGGTTTTCTGGAAAATA
>CALXTG010000157.1 GCA_944391355.1 uncultured Alphaproteobacteria bacterium | reverse complement strand
CAATTCGTGCGTCACGACGACAATCGTCGTGCCCAGTCTCTGATTGATATCCAAAATCAAATCATCGAGCAATTTGGAACTTATCGGATCCAAACCGGCAGAAGGTTCGTCAAAATAAACGATTTCGGGATCAAGCGCCAAAGCCCGCGCCAATCCGGCGCGTTTTTTCATACCGCCGCTGATTTCGGACGGATAAAATTCTTCAAAGCCTTTAAGACCGACCAGCGCCAATTTCAAAGAAACCAGTTCGGCAATCATTTTTTCCGAATAATCCGTATACTGCTGCAACGGCAAGGCGATATTTTCAGCCAGAGTCATTGAGCTGAACAAAGCCCCGCTCTGATATAATATCCCGCTGCGCCGCATAATCTTATTGCGGTCAGCCTCCGAAGCGGAGGTAAAGTCCATGCCGTCAATCATTATCCGGCCTTTTGCCGCCGGAACCAAACCGGTCAGCACTCTGAGCATGGAGCTTTTACCGCCACCGCTGCCGCCCATGATGATAAAAATATCATGTTTGTTGACCGTAAAGCTGATATCTTTGAGCAGGACAAAATCACCATAAGCAATGGTTAAATCTTTGACGATAATCTGCGCTTCGCTTTTATTCATATGCCCAGCACCTCAAAAATCAGCGTTAAAATTCCGGTTACGACAATCATCCAGACAATCGCGGAAACGACTGCCCGGGTGGTGGCAACACCGACGCTGTCGGCATTGCGGCCGCAATTGACACCGAAATAACACCCACAAAGGGCAATGACGATTCCGAAAACAAAACCGTGAAAGATGCCGACCCAGAAATTGGTCAGATTTAAAGCGTCAAGCGTATATTTGTAATATTCGGGCGCCGAGATGTTCAGCATAACCACGCCGACAAAGGCGCCGCCGATAATGCCCATAAAGTCGGCCAGCAGCGTTAACAGCGGCATTGTTACGGTCAGGGCGGTTATGCGCGGCAGAACCAGAAAATCCGAAACCGGTATCCCCATCGTTTTGAGGGCGTCAATCTCCTCATTAACCTGCATGGTGCCGATTGTCGCCGCATAGGAAGCGCCGGTGCGGCCGGCCATGATTATGCCGACCATTATCGCTCCCATAATGCGCGTCATGCCGATCCCGACCAGGCTGGCAACATAAATCTGCGCGCCGAAAGTCTTGAGCTGAATTGCCCCGACAAAAGCCAGAATCAGGCCGACCATAAAACTGACCAGCGAGACAATTCCCACCGCCTTATAACTGCAGTCTTCCAAAGCAAAAAGAAAATCAACTTTGCGCATTACCGCGGTATTCATTATCAGTCTTTCTACCGACAGCAGGGTCTGGCGCATAAACTTCAGCCCCTTGACAAAACTGTGCCAGATATCAAGCGTCCAGCCGCCCAAAGCCTCAATCCAGGGAAGCCGGGGCGGAAGATTCTGAGAAGGCTTGCGGTCAACCGCCAAAGCCAGATGCAGCAACCGCTGCAAATTATCCGGCAGGGTTTTGATATTAAAATCTATCTTCCGGACCGCCGCGAGCTGAGCGGCTTCATAAAGAACGACAACCAAAGAAGAATCCCACTGTTTGAGCCCGTCATCGCGAATTTCTACAGCTTTAACGGAGGGGCGGCGCAATTCGGCATAGAAGCGGCTCTTGGCCGTTTCATCGTCAAATTCGCGATAATCTCCGCGTAAAACCAGTTCCAGACGGTTATCTTTTATGCTGTAGTCTAACTTCATTTTGGCTTGTTCCGTTTATCCGATGCTTTTAAAGTATTACCGATTATTTATTTGTCAACCGGAATCGGCGCCCGGAACTTCAGATGCCTTTCCTTTTGCTCAGAAGCTCAAGCAGATGATCCATCGCAATGCGAATTCGCGGCATATCCTTGGTATCTTTGTGGGCACAGAGATAAATCTTAAAGTCAAAATCGAATTTCAAATGTTTCAAATGCACCAGCTGCGGATCTTTGCGAGCGAGTACTACCGGCAGAATGCCTACGCCGATGCCGCTTTTTATCGCCGCCTGGAGCGAATGAACCGAATTGGTCTTATAAATGATAAAAGCTTTGTCGACCACTTCTTTCCAGCCGGGGACAAAAAATTCATGATTATTTTTATCGCAGATACGGTGATTTTTGATTAAATCGGCCATATCCCGCGGACGACCGTAATTTTCGATATATTTTTCCGTGGCAAACAGGCCGCAGCGAATATCCTTCACACTCATCAGAACCAGATCCGGATAAGCGGGCACCTCATAACCGAGAAAGATATCGGCTTCCAGCGCCTGCATATCGGGAATGCGGTCGGATATTGTCATTTCAATCCGCATACCGGGATATTTACTGAAAAAATCAAACAGCCGGGCATCTCCGATGAAATCGGAAATGGCATCGGTGGTGCAGACCCGGACAATTCCGCGGCTGGTTTCGGCTGCCTCGGCATATTCTTCCAGACTGCGCAAGTTTTTAACAATTGTTTCGGAAATTTTAAGTATCTGCTTCCCTTCCGGGGTAATAACCGTTCCGCGGCCGTTGCTCATCAGAAAATAGGTTTTCATTTCTGCTTCCAGATCAGAAATATATTTGTTGATGGTATCAACCGAGGTCCCCAGTTTTTCGGCGACTTCCCGCTTGCTGCCGGCTTTGGAAACGGCATAGAGATACAACAATCCGTCAAGTTTGGAGATATCTTTTTTGCTTATCATGGCCCCCTCTTATATTTGTTTGAGAACAAATGCCTTAACGGCACCGAGATCATTCTGCAAATGCCGCAGCATGACTTCGGCAGATTTACGGAGAGCAGAAATTTCATCAGGAGTAATTTCTTCTTTATCAAATAAATTTATTGAAAAAGCGCTGCGGTTAAAATTGTAATCTCGCTTTTCAACCAGTGTAAAGTTTGTTGATTTTTCCGAAGTGAGCGCGCGGGCTCCGCTGTCTCCGACCCAAATCGACGCATCAAGATTGATCTGCCTGAGAGCACAGTCATAATCAACTTCCAGCCATAAATAAGTTTCTTTGCCCTTACGGAAACTCGGCGTTAACCGGAAAGAAACCGAAAAATCAATGCACTCCCCGTCTAATTCCGGTTCGGAAATTTCATCTCGCATCGCAGACAGTGCCGGCCAAGCTTTCAAGGCTTCTCCCCAGGTTTCATCCCAGAGATTATAAAGCAGCTGCCAAAAATCAAATTCCAGTTTGGCGCAGTAAACCTTGGCCTTATGATAATTTATCAGCTCCTGCTTATCGGCTTCGCGGGGCGGTTCGCTGCTGTCGTAAATCAGATTAAGGTTCTGAACATGGTTTCGATCCTGACAGTAGAAGCGAACGGTTTCGGCAATTTTCATGACTGACACTCCTGCAAATTATATATTTTACGCCATAAAGACGAACGATAACGGCGAAAATCCTCATCAACGGCATTTGGCGGCAAAAGCGCAATATTCCGTTCCCATTTTTTCAGAACTTCGCACCATAATAAATTTTTCCAGCGCGGATAGGCGGAAATATCAACCTCATATTGGCTGATAACCTTGAAACAGGAATCGGCTCCGGGATAATGCCTATCTACAAAAGCTTCATATTCTTTTAAATCATTATGCAAATCATAATCAAATTTTACTTCCAAACATAAAACCCGGCGACGGCCGTTTTCAAACCAGCTGATAAGATTATCAATCCGTTTTGATTTATTGCCCTCTTCAGGGTGAATACGAACTTCACAAGCGGAATCAGGCATTGTAAAATTGCGGCAATCAACTCCCAGCGCACAAAGAAAAGCCCGGCAGACATCACGATTTTGCGTTTCACTCATAAAACGGCAAAGCGCCGTTGTCAGCTGCCGTTCCTGCGGGTTGATATAGCGGTAAAGTTCGGAACAGTAAAACGAATGCTGCGGAAACCACGCTCCCAACAGCGGATTGTCATGCAAAGGATTAAAATCAATTTTCAATTCCGGCAGATTTAAGCGGCGAAGCGCCCCAAGCAGCCGGCTATTGAGAAGAGACGAAATTGCTACGGCCGCAGAAACATAGCCGTCTATATCTTCTCCCCAATCTGAGGCAAGAGCGTCCGTTAAACGGCGGCGGTTCAGAAAATTTAGGATGTCGGCCTGTTTTTCAGCGTTACTTTTTCTCATTTTTTCCTCTGTCTATTTGTAACATGGCGGATTTTTCTGTGCAAGTTTTTATTAAAAATTGTTTCTGACAGCATTTGTCGTATAATGCTGTCAGTTTGGCAACAGAGGATTAATAACATGGCTTATGAAAAAACGCATGACCTGCTCGACCTGGCCGTTTGGATGCAAAGCAGCCGCGAAGGGGTCAGCCTTAACGAGATTGCGCAGAGATTTAATGTTTCGCGGCGAACGGCAGAAAGAATGCGGGATATGATTCTGGCAAAATTTCCGCAGACGGAAGAGATTTTCGGCGAAAACAACTGCAAACGCTGGTTTATTCCGCAGGGAACCCTCAAAGATTTTATCCAGTTCTCCGGCGAGGAACTGGCGGCGCTGGAAACCGCCCGCAAACTGCTGGCCAAAAACAATCTGACCGATAAGGCGCAGCAATTGGAACGAATCGGCGAAAAGATAAAAGCAGTGATGAATAAAGACGTATACCGCCGTATCGAACCCGATGCCGAGGCGCTGCTGGAAGCGGAAGGCTTCGCTCTGCGTCCGGGCCCGAAACTGCAGATTAACGAAACTTTTCTGCCCAAACTGCGGGAGGCAATTCTGGCCTGTAAAAAAGTTATTTTGACCTACCGCACACCGGGCGGCAAACTTTCGCCCCAAACCGTCAGTCCTTACGGCTTTTTGTACGGCAATAAACATTACCTGGTGGCTTTTTCCGATTACAGCAAAGATTACCGCTATTATCCCCTGCACCGCCTGACCGAAGTTACGGTCAGCAACGACTATTTTAACCGTGACGAAAAATTTTCTCTGGCTGATTTTACCGCCGACTCTTTCGGGGTTTATCGGGAAGAACCTTTTGAAACGGAATGGCTGTTTGCCCCTGAAGCCGCCGAAGACGCCGCCCAGTACTGTTTTCATCCCTCGCAGCAAAATATTATCAACGCCGACGGCAGCCTGACGGTTCGCTTCAAAGCCGGCGGCTTGCTGGAAATGGCCTGGCATCTGTACACCTGGGGCAATAAGGTTAAAGTTATCAAACCGGCGGATTTCTATCAGCGGCTGGAACAAATAACCAATCCGGAGCGCAAAAACTAACCCCGGGCAGCCCGGCATGATCTACGTCATATTTTGTCGTCCTCATGATTTATTTATGGAAGTATAAATTTCAGGAAGGAAAAGAACAAAATGACCGAGATTAAAAACATCAGGCGCCGGCACCGTCTCAGAGCGCCGCATTTATACGGCGGCAAAAATATTTTGCCGACTTATGACTTTGAAGATTTTGTTGCCGCGCAATATGCCTTTAATGCCGCGGATAAGATTGCCGGAAAGGAGATTCTTCAGGAAATTAACCGGGCGTATGATCTGAAAATCGAAGATGACGATCTCAGCCTGAAAAATTTTCGGCGCCTGGTCTTGGAAAAACTTTATAAATATGCCTGCAGCTGCTCTTACCGCCGCCTGAGCAGCCATGAAAAAACGCTGCGTTTTGCCGCGGAGATTTTTCGCCTCAATGATACGGAAAAAGAAATTATCGGTTTTTTGAACCGCCGCAAACTGCACTCCGGTGTCGACAGGCTGTCAGACGCGGTTTTCGGTTTCGGCGGGCCGCGGACAAATTCCCGCCACCTGGCAGAGCTTATCTGCTGCCGCCGCAGCGACTGTGAAAAAGCGCTATCCTATACGGCCGGCCTTTATAATAAAAAAATCATCGAAATCAATAACCGCGGCGAAATCGAGCTTGCGGGAAATATTGCCGCCGCGCTTAACGCCGCACCGAAAACGGCGGAACAATTTAAAAACCTGCTGCTCGGCGTTAAGCAAAAAGCGGTTCTCGACTGGGAAGACTTTTCGCACCTCGGCCAAGACCGCGATATTCTTTGCGGGCTGTTGCAAAAAGCCGTGCAAAAAGGGATTAAAGGCATTAATTTTTTGTTTTACGGCATTCCCGGAACGGGAAAAACCGAATTTGCCAAAACCCTGTGCCGGCACTGCGGGCTGGATTTGTATTCGGTCGGCGAATTTTGTCCCGATGACCGTTCCGAACCTTCACGCCATGACCGGCTGAAAGCTTTGGTTCAGGATACAATTCTGCTGGAAGCGGGCGGAAAAAACTGCCTGCTGTTTGACGAAGGAGAAGATATTTTCTGCGGACGGTTTCCGGAAAGTTATCGCAATTCAAAAAAATTTCTCAACAACCTTCTGGAAAATAATGCCATTCCGGTCATCTGGACCACCAATGACATTGAAACCATGGACAAAGCCTTTTTGCGCCGCTTTACCTATGCGCTGCAATTTGAAACGCCGACCCCGGAAATCCGCAGCCGGATGTGGCAGAAAAGCCTGAAACGCAACAAACTTCCGTCTTCTCCGGCCGTGGCCGAAGACTTTGCCCGCCAATATAAACTTTCGCCGTCCTTTATTGACACTGCGGCTCGAAGCGCCCGCCTGTCCGGCGGCGGCCTGAGCGCCGTCAGGCGGAATCTGGACGTTTTGGAAAAAGCCTATCACAACGGCAAAACGCCGCCGCATGAAAAAGATAACGCGCGGAATTTTAATCCCGCGCTTTTGAATACCGACACAGATTTGGAGCTGTTGTGCCAACGCCTTAAAAAGCTTCCCGGCCGGTGTTTTTCTTTATGTTTATACGGGGTTTCGGGAACCGGAAAATCGGCTTATGCCCGCTATCTGGCCGCTCAGCTGGAGATGCCGGTTATCTGCAAAAAAGCCTCGGAGCTGTTGTCGATGTATGTCGGCGGCAGCGAAGCAAACATTGCCGCAGCTTTTGCCGAAGCCCGCGAAAACCGGGCTATGCTGGTTTTTGACGAAGCCGACAGTTTCTTGCAGGAAAGAAGCGCTGCCGGACGCTCTTGGGAAATCACTCAGGTAAACGAAATGCTGACACAGATGGAAAATCATCCCCTGCCCTTCGTCTGCACCACAAATTTGCATGAACGCCTTGATAAAGCTTCGCTGCGCCGCTTTACCTTTAAGGTAAAATATGATTACCTTTCCCCCCAGCAGCGCCAGACGGCCGCCGATTATTTTTTCGGTCTGAAAAATCTGCCGCTTGATGACCTGGATTATCTGACGCCCGGCGATTTCAGCCTGGTTAAAAACAAAGCGCAAATCCTCGGGGTCGAAAAAAACCGCCGTGAAATTGCCGCCATGCTCCGGCTTGAGCAGGAAAATAAAAATATCTCTTCCCGGCGGATCGGTTTTTGAAAATCTTTCTTGCCAAATTAGCGGCTGCTTTCTATAGTAACGCTATCAGGAGGAATGACCATGAAACATTTTGTGCTCTTTTTATTGTTGCTGACCGCCGCATGCAGCGGAGGAACCTATAACGGTTATGACAGCGGCTATAATAATTTGTCGCAGTCTCTGGACAATCTGCATAATGCCGCCCAGAAAGTTAAAGACGCCCAAAACGAATATAAGCGCTATGACAACGAAGGCGATGACTATCTGGAAAACCGGCTTAAAGACAGCTGGGAAGATAAAAAGAACGAATATCAGCAGCGCCGAACCAACCTGAAAGCCAAAAGCGAAAGACTTAAACAGGATTTTCGGGATATTCGCGACAACTGGTAAAATTACATCGAGCTGACCAGCGACCGGGACTGGTAAGGCGCCAGAAAGATAATTTCCCGACTGCGGGACGCGGCTAAATGCCGTTGCAGGTTATGCAAGGTTGTCAGAGCATTGGCCTGTTCTTTTTCGTTAGGGGTATAAATGCCGTTGGCAATGCGTTTTTGCATGCTTTGCTTGATTGTAT
>CALXTG010000156.1 GCA_944391355.1 uncultured Alphaproteobacteria bacterium | reverse complement strand
GATTTATTATTAATATCTTCACCAATAAATGTTTTCAAATTGGCACCAGAATTGATATTTAATTCACCGCCACTAAGATTAATTTTACTGCCCTGCATATAGTTAGAGCCTTTAAGCTGTGAATTTCTTACATCAATACCACCATCAACATTAATTGTACCACCTTCAATATTGATTGCGCCGTCTTTACCCTCAGAACCTATGGCCGCATGACTTTCAGCAGAAGTTTCTATATTAATTGTACCGCCAGTCATAGTAAAACCTAAACTGTCATTACTATCATCGCTAATACCGCCACCATTCAAATTAACGGTACCTCCGGACATCAAAATTCCTTCTCCGGTAAAGGTTACATCATTTTCATCGTTTTCATAGTCTTGAGGACCGTTTACATTGACAGTACCTCCAGATATTACCAAAGATGTACCGCTACCATCTCCGTTTGCATGTATTTTTCCCTGATTAAGGGTGATTGTTTGGCCTTCGTTAACTTCAACATCCATGCCGTTTGCATAAACAGTTAAATTGCCATTTCCGTTGACGGTTAAATCTCCAGAAAAATCTTCAGCAGAGGCGTTATAGTGCTTTCTTTCCGGTTCCTCAGGATTGTCCCAAAATTCTCCTGTACCACCTTTATTTTGATCAATAATTGTTGCAGCATAAACATTGGCTGTACTTAATACTGCCACTAAAGCCGTTGTAAATAAAAGTTTTTTCTTCATAAGTTTCAATTCCTTATCTTTAATTGCAATTAAAGTTTATAATCTAGCCAAGCTAGACCGTTTCACTATACACAAACCAACGATTGTGGCCGGTTGTCTAAAAAACAGATGTATCCCGGAGCAAAAGAAAACAACTTATTATTTTTCCTTAATTTTTTTAAAAAAAGAAAAAGTGCGAAACTTGCAAAATTTGGTTGATTTTATCGTTCTAATAAAATGACCGGTATTTTTAAGAAATTTTAAGGAGAAAACAATGGCTGTAATCGGTTATATTCGGGTAAGTTCGGCTAAGCAAACCCTTGAACACCAACGCTTTGAGATTGAAGAATATGCAAGAAAGCAAGGATTGAGTATTGATGAATGGGTTGAGGAAAAAATATCTTCAAGAAAAGCGCTGAAAAACCGCAAACTTGGTGAATTATTAGAGAATTTGCAGGAAAATGACATCCTTATTTCTTGTGAAATATCACGTCTCGGACGTTCGTTGCTTGAAGTCATGCGGATTTTAGAAACCTGTCTTAATAAAAATTGTCAGGTCTGGACTTTGAAAGAAAACTACCATCTCGGCAATGACATACAATCAAAGGTCTTAGCTTTCGCTTTTGGATTGGCAGCTGAAATTGAAAGAAACTTAATATCCCAACGCACAAAATCATCTCTTGCCAATCTCAAAGCCTCAGGCAAAAAGCTCGGTCGTCCCTTTTCCGCAGAATCAAAAAAGCTGAAACTCTCAAAAAATGCTAAAAAAGTGCGGAATTTACTCGCCAAAGGTATCTCCAAATCCCAGATTGCCAAAATCCTCGGTGTTCAGAGAAGCACGTTGCGACGGTTTATTGATAGAATGTTGTAACGTAGTGACATTAAAGACCATATGTTAACATATATCGTTTCTTTTTATTTGTGTCTATTTGCAAGAAGAAATAATTTCTTTGTATCTTAACGGGCATGCATAAACTTTTAGGTTGTTAATTTTATTTAATTTTGTTCCTGTATAATTGCTATACATTGTTTCTATATTCCATAAGACAGTAGTTTCCCATATTTTGTGGACTTTTCTGGTTAAATGTTCTACGTAGCCGTCTGAATGTATTATTTGCACTATAATTCCTCTGTCTTCGAAGGCCTCTATTTTAAAAGCATCTTCATATATCGGAAAAGTATAATATTCATTGCTTTTTCTTTCTGCTAACAATTTAAATTTCATATGAGTACTTTCAGATATAGGTTGTATGTTTTTTCTCTTGAATTTTTTAACCCAATATAAAACTAATAAAATTATCGATAATGTAATTACTAACTTCATATTTCCCTCGCTTTTCTTAATGTTAAGATAAATTATGCAAAATGCAAGAAACAAGTGAGTTTTTGCAGAATTAAGCGATGTTAATTGAAGCGCTATATGTCATAAATTTTAGATAAAATAAAAAAAGAAGTTTGGCTTTACATCATATTGGGAACACCGCATAAAATTAAATATGTTAAATGAATTTGAAAGACTCAAAAATGAGTTATCAGTTCTCTATCCCGACGTTACGGATATTGAGCTAACGGAAATGACGGATAATCTGATTAAATTTTTTACGGTTGGTATCAAAAATATTTATAAAACAAAAAACATAATGACATCCGTGTCAATAAGTTCTGAAATTCCCAATGATAAGGACTTAATGAATTGAAAAATCAGTAAAATATTAGCAAAAAAAGTCGTCAATATCTGATAATAACTGAGTACATTCCCATATTATCGCGACATAATAGTTTTATGTAAAAACAGAGGAGTAGCTAATGTCTAAAAAATATCAATGCATTCAATCAGAAAATTGTAAACAAGCTGTTATTTTTGCTCGTGTTTCCAGTAAAGAACAAGAACCCGGAGCTTCTTTAGACGCGCAACATGATATTATGGCGGAATATTGTCAGAAACGGGGTCTAGCTATTTTAAAGAAATATCGCGTTATCGAAAGTTCAACGGTCGGCAAACGTACTAAATTTAATGAAATGTTAGAGTTTGTCAGAAAGCAAAAACAAAAAACAGCTATTGTCGTTCATTGTATTGACCGTTTTCAAAGACGTTTTAATGAATGTGTTGCTGTGGAAGGTTTATTAAAAGAAGATAAGATTGAATTACATTTTTATAAAGAGGGGCTTATTCTTAATCAAAACAGCTCATCTGCAGATAGTATTCGTTGGGATATGGGTATTCTTTCTGCGAAGATGTAAATTAATAATATGAGAGACAATGTGAACCGTAGTATGAATTATAATTGGTCTTTGGGTAAATGGCAGGGACGGGCGCCAATTGGGTATTTAAATACGCGAGATGAAACAAATAAAGCGACTGTTATTGCAGATCCGGAGCGTGCACCAATTGTAAAAAAGCTGTTTGAGGAATATGCTACCGGTTGCCATTCTTTAAGAAGTATTTGGAAATTGGCTCAGGAAATGAATTTAGCTTCTTTCCGCTCTAAAACAAAAAAATCTATAAGCCGGGTTGCTGTTTATAATATGCTGACGAATCCTTTTTATTATGGGGAGATGATTGTAAAAGGGCAAGTTATTCCGCATATCTATGAGCATCTTATTGATAAATCTTTGTTTGATAAAGTTCAGGACTTATTATCCGGCAAAAAAATACATAGCAAAGAACAGGCTTATGGAGGTCTTCCGTTTGCTTTCAGGGGTTTGATTAAATGTGCGCATTGTGGTTGTACATTGAGTGAAGAAACTCATAAAAAGACAAATGGCAAAACATATACTTATTTGCGTTGCGGTCGTTTAAAAGGACCTTGCGATCAAGAATTGGTTAGCGAATCCGTAATTCTGAATCAGTTGGATGAAGAAGTTTTCAGCAAAATCAGAATAAACAGCGATATTGTGGAGCTTTTAAAGAAAAATATCCAACAAAGACTTATTGATGAAGAAAAAGTAAATGCAGTTATGAAACGCCAGATTACCAATGAGATTGAAAAATTAAATGTTCGAGAACGTCGGGTAAAAGATGTTTTCTTTGACGGAGGTATTGACCGTTCTGAGTGGGAAGAAGAAAAAGCTAATATTGAAGCAAAAAGAAAAGAGCTGCAAAAAACGATAGAAAAATATGCGGATATTACTCAGGAAATAAAAGATACGGTTAATGATGTTTTAGATATTGCGGCTAGTGCTTCTATGATTATGAAAACATCAGACCCTTTGCAAAAGAGAGAATTACTCGGATTGCTTCTTTCTGATTGTTATTTGGACGGGCAAAAACTTATTTATAAAATACAAAAACCATTTGATAAATTGTTGGTCGGTTCAAAATTTGAAGGGATTGTTGATTTTCATAAAGAAAATATTGCAGCATTTTCTTCTTTGGCGAATGACATTCATGTCTATCATGAAAATATGAAACGGCTAGCTGCTGGGTGTTAAAGGAAATCTTAAGTCATTTTTCATTAACTCTGTTGTTCTGGCCATTATATCTAGAAATTCAATTTTATTATCTTGATATTTATTGATAATATTAACTGCTTCAATGAGGGAATATAAAGTTATCTGAGATGCAATGAACTTTTGTCCCTCATTTTCAAATAATTTTTTTTCTTTAATATCAAATAATCTAACAATATTAAATGGTTGAAAGTGCTTGAAGCCACAAAGGATAGAATACATTTCATAAACTTTATTTATATATGGCTGGTTGAGTTTTTTTACCATTGCTTCAAACCCACTAGCTCCATCTATGTTGTACCAATGATTAATATAATTTTTACGGTTTAATGGGTTTTTATCAGCTGGATTTTTCTTTAAAAATTTCTCGGCTTCTATTATTTTTAAACATTCTAAGGTATCTTCATATTCTTCTGGATGATTTTCTATTCTGGGTAGGTCTTCAATTAGGCCAAAAGCAAGATAGTTTTGGGAACGTTTTTTTATATCAACGTCTAACCAGGTTAGTTGTATAATGCTCTCAACAATACTCGTAGATAAAAGACAGGCATTATAGAACGAGTTCTTTTCTATTAATAATAGAGTGTCAGATGCAATTTGAGCAATCTGCTTGAAGAAAGGTACCGTAACCGAAGATACAAAATCCTGCTCTTGTATATAGAAAGTTGTTGTTCCAATTCTGTTAAGTAATGCTTTTGTTAAATTTATATATTCGTTTGCATTAGTCATTTTTCTATAGTTGATATGATTTTTAATAGTTATCAAATAAAGTCGGTTCAAATTTTTCTGTTGAACATTTAATAATTATGCGTTTAATTGTGTCTCTCTTATCTTTTGTGATTCTTTTAACAAGCATTTCACAATATAAATCAACATCTTTTAGTTCTGTTAAGGCTTTTTCTCTTCCAAGTTTTAACAGCCAAGAATCATAAACTTCGGCTTTATATCTTTTAGGTTTTGTTTTTTTCTTTGTTGATTTGTTCACTTCGACAAATGACCATTCTTCTCCGGTTAAGTGGGAACCTTCAAGACGTAAAGTTACATATACTGTTGATACTTCTTCACTATCTTCATCTCTTTTTTCTTTTATTGGATTTGTTAAGAATGGCAGTTCTTTGGGAGTAAATGTTATATCTGTTTTATGTCCTTTAGAGGAACTAGGAGAGTATTCCAATTTTTCAACATCGTTTGAAAGACATTCAACAAATTGCTCCAGACATCTATGATTTTTTTGGTTTTTCATTATTTGAGTATCAATGCTATCTCTAGATGCTGCCAATAATTTGATAGGGTTATTTTCATTTTTTTTATTAAGTTTATTATTTATGAAAGTATTTGTTCTGTCGAGAATATCATTTACTAGATCTAAGCCTTTATCACAAATATTAAGAGTTTTATTTGCCACCTTAATAGTTTGTTCTTTAATAAACTTATCGGCATTAATGGCATCAAGTGCGTTGTCAAGAATATAACCACCTAAATGATCAAGAAACCATATCCCAATAGCACATTTAATGACTATTTTTGTTTTTAGCCCTCCGTCCTGAATACTTCCAATTTCAATACTTAATTTGTTTTCAGGTACTCCTAGAGTTTCAGCTACATTTTTAAGTAAGCAGGTAAAACCATCAATGGAGGATGAAAATTCGTACCAATCCATTGTGTGTTCTTTTATTTTCTTACCCTCATAATGTAAGTCAATAAAAGCAGATGAAATATATTCTTCTGTGTTTTCCATAAATAAGCTCAAATATGTTGATTTTTCTTATGATAACTTACAATTATGTAAAAATCCAGAAAAATTTAGATTCTTGCAATTTTTACTTTTATTCAATTTTTTTCATGAAACGTAGTTCGTGAATTGCTAGCCAAGCCCCACCATAATAAAAAATCTCCCCTTGTGGGAGGTTTTTTATTATGGTAAGTTTAAGACAGCTCAAACCAACGAGAGGCGGACTGGAGGACGCCGGTGAGCGGAGCGAACGAGCGCCTGTGCAGCTCAAGCGGAGCGAAGAGTAGTCCATCTGGGCTCGCCATAATATAAAACCTCCCTTGCAGAGGGGTTATTTGTTGTTAAATTAAAATATATCTTCTTTCCCGATAATATCTAAAGCTATTTGCTTGGCATATTGGCTGGCTTTGTGACGATAGTCCTCGATTGGGTTTTGCTTGTCAT
The DNA here is from genome assembly GCA_944391355.1 of uncultured Alphaproteobacteria bacterium. Classification (GTDB taxonomy): domain Bacteria; phylum Pseudomonadota; class Alphaproteobacteria; order RF32; family CAG-239; genus CALXWF01. The sequence goes on along the minus strand of CALXTG010000156.1, from coordinate 10,531 downwards.
CCAGTTTGACGGCAAAATAAATATCTTGGTTATTTTTTTCATAAAATCCGACGAACCAGGCTTCTTGTACCAGATTGTCTTTAATGCCGAGACCGGTTTTTCCGTAAATTTTTACGGGGGTATCGGAAACGGATAAAAAGTCTTTTAAATTTTTAACGGCGGTATTTTTTTCACCGTCACCGAATAATTTTGCCAGAAAATTTACTTGTTCAACCGGAGAGATCTTTAGGCTTGATTCTATCCAAAAACCTTTTAATTCGCTTGATTTTGCATTGGTATTAAGGGTACCTTCCCAGTCGGAAATATCTTGGTTTCCGTATTGATATTTTTGCAGATAGGCGGCAATCGTCCGGGGCGGAATTTTATCAATCAAAGCACGGAAATACCAAACACAGGAAACTTTAATTGCTTCCCTGATGTTCATGTCTTTATTCCAGTCCGAAAATTCATAATTTTTTTGGTTCCAGTTAATTACTGAATTTTGCGATGTGACAATCTTTTCTGACAATGCGATATATGCGGACATTATTTTGAATGTCGAACAGGGGGATGAGCGTTTGGCGCTTAGGTCTGAATTATAAATTTTATATTGGTTGAGGGTAGGGTTGTAAAAAACCGCAGTGCCGTTTATACCGCGAAAATATTCGGAAAGATTTATTTCTTGGCCGGCTTGGTTGTTACAGGATGAAAGTATTAATACGGCAAATAAAATTTTTAGAAATTTCATATCGGTTTCCTGAAAATTATTTGCTTTGTTTTCGGCAGATGCAGTTTGTCAGGTGGTCGTTGATAAAGCCGGTGGCCTGCAGGTAAGCATAGCAAATTGTGGTGCCGAAGAATTTAAATCCGCGCTTTTTCATATCCCGGCTGATCGCGTCGGATTGGGGCGATGAGGCGGGAATTTCCCTCAGTGATCGGAAGTTGTTGACAATCGGTTTTCCGTCAGGCAAAAAGGATTGGATATAATTATAAAAACTGCCGAATTCTTTTTGTACGGAAAGAAAAAGCCGGGCATTAATGATTGTCGACTTTATTTTCAGACGGTTTCTGATAATGCCCTCAAACTGCATCAGTTTTTCGCAGTCTTCGTCAGTCATGCGGGCAACAGAATCGATGTTGAAGTTATGGAATGCCTGGCGGTAGCCGTTGCGTTTTTTCAGGATGGTTAGCCAGTTTAAGCCGGCTTGAGCGCTTTCCAAAATCAGAAATTCAAATAATACTTTATCGTCCGTCACCGGTTTACCCCATTCTTCATCATGGTATCTTATATAAAGATCGTCGGTTCCGCACCAGCCGCAACGGCCGTTTACTAAATCTTGCATATCGTATTCCCTGCTTTTTATAAAAATTATCATGTCTGCATTAAGATTGGGTTAAAGTTTGTTCTTTATTAAGCGAGCTTCTTTTGTTTATTTGGGTAAGATTGTCCAAGGTTATGCCAAATAATTATTTACAAAACAAGCGATGATGCTATTAATCAAGACAAGAAATTTGTTTTGGGAGATTATTGTCATGCGCTTGCGGAAACCCGTTATTAATTTATTGAGCAGTATCGCCATCTACAAACCCTGGCGGAAGGCTTTGCGGGAGAAATTAAATTATTTTTGTGAATATTGCGGGAAAACCGAGGCTTATCGGGGAATGAAAGTATATGATGAACTGAGCCGCAAGTGTTGTAAACTTGATAAGAATGCGTATTATATTGTTTCTCTGGGACTTAACTGTTTTGTCAGAATCCTTACCACCTGTTGGAAGATCAAACGCCATAAAGCAGAAGGAGAACTGTCGATGCCGTTTGATTTGGCCGTGCATAATCTGCCGGCTTTGATTGATATTATCAGCAAAGACTTTGCCGGATATTTTGATGACAGTGATTTTGACGAGGAAATGGGCTGTTGGGTTAATCGCCGTTATCATATTAAATATGTTCCTGAAAAAGAAAATAACCGCATGGTTTTTGAGCGCCGTTTAAGCCGGAGGATTGAAAATTTTCGCCGAATGCTTAAAGATGAACGTTATTGTCTGTTTGTAACGGCCTGTTTTGATGATATGAATTTTTTTGGGGAACAAATTACCTGTGATGATGTTCATATCAATAAACTGTATGAAGTTATTGCCGAAGCAAGAGGCGGCCGCCCGTTTGATTTGGTTGCGGTCTGTAATGATGATAAACTTTTAAATTGCCGTCCGGAAATAAAGGTTTGCCATGCTTCTCTGCCGTATGAGGGGTATGTTTATATGAATCACGGCCCTAATCATCTGACAGATGCCGGTTCGCATTTTGAAGAAAAAATAATCCGGACCTGTTATAATTTAATTGCCGAAAACATATAGATTAAAAAATAACAGCTTCCGATAACGGAAGCTGTTATTTTTTAACAATGTTTGAACAATTTCGTCTTGTATTAACTCTTTATGTCTGCGGAGAAAAGTTTTTAGCTTCAAACGCTGCCAGAATGACGGCATTTGCCGATATCCCAGTTTCAGCAGTTTGCCAAACTCTTCTAAAGCCGGTTGATATGAGCGCTGCGGCGGAAAAATGATTTCGCGGCGGCAAGGGGCATCTTCGCAGTCTTTGATTTTATCCCAGAGTCTCCGGGTGGCTGCTTCGGCATCGTGAAATTTTTCAATTTCCCGATTCAGTTTTTGCAGAGCCAGTTCCAATTCGCAAAAATATTTTTTGCGGTCAAAGGCATTATTGTTCTTTTCCATAATAATTTTTTTATAATTTTTCTTCTGTATGAGTTGTAACTTTGCTTTGTCGGTTTGTCAATATTTTCAGGCGGGAGATTAAATATTCCGCGATAATTAATTTATTTTTCTTGAGTTTTTCGCGCGGGTTTATTAAATTAGACAAGAGTTAAATTTTTCGAAAGGAAAGCATATGAAAAAATTAATATTGTCTGTGGTTATGGTCTCTTTTTTGGGAGCTTGCGCCATTGATCCGTATACAGGTGAGCAGAAAGTTTCCAAAACGGCATGGGGAACGGGAATCGGGGCGGCTGCCGGTGCCGGAATCGGTGCTTTGGTAGGTGGTGAAAAAGGCGCTTTGATCGGTGCCGGAGTCGGCGCATTAGGCGGTGCGGCAACCGGCGGTTATATGGACGTTCAGGCTCGCAAACTGCGTCAGGAACTGCTTGGAACCGGGGTTCAGGTAGCCCAGCAGGACGGTAAAGTTTATCTGATTATGCCCGGCAATATTACTTTCGGAAGTAATGAAGCGACTATTCAGTCTTCTTTTCAGCCGGTTTTAACTTCGGTTGCCAAAGTTATCAAAGAATATAACAAAACTATGGTTCAGATTGTCGGTTATACCGATAATACCGGAAGTGCCGCGCTGAATAACAGTTTGTCGCTGCGCCGGGCAAATTCGGTTGCCAATTATCTGCGTCTGCAGGGAGTTGACGGTAACCGCATTATTACCGACGGTTTGGGGTCGAGCAATCCGATCGCATCCAATGCGACGGCTGCCGGCCGCGAACAGAATCGCCGCGTGGAAATTGTTTTAATCAATAAGCAATAATTTATTTCCGCAGTTTTTAAAAGAGGGCAAAAGCCCTCTTTTTTTTGCGGATTGTGAGATGTTTACGCAATTTTGAGGTGAAAGATAAAAGTTGTTGCAAAAATTTTTTTTAGGTTGTATAAATCTTGCAGAAGGTTTCATACCCTTATACTACATATCCCATAGCGATGACGACAAACATCGGTAGTGTTAATTTGTCGCTCTCTTCCAGGAGGAGCGATGATATAAGGCCGCACTGCGGGACGAATAAGTCGACATCTATGGGATGGTATGAACTCCTCCGCCTTTTAATAAGGCTTTTTCATTGGTGTGGTGAGAAGAGAGATGAGTGATGAAAGTTTCCCGTAGTATTAATGATGAGAATATCGATTTTTATAAAAAAATCGGTCAGGAAATTGTGAATTATCGTAAATTAAAAGGTATTTCTCAGGAAAGACTGGCAGCTGTTTTAGGGGTTTCTTTTCAGCAGATGCAAAAATATGAAAAAGCTGTTAATCGTTTGCCTTTGGATAAGTTTTTTAAAATCAATGAGTTTTTGGAAATGCATTACTTCGGTAGTCAGGAGGGGCAGTTTACCCCGCGGGAGCTGGAAATTATTTGCGCTTATCGCAAAAAAGATTATCATCGCCTGTTAGAACTGGTGATATAAAAAGACCGGATTTCCGGTCTTTTTATTTTCATGACGGTAATTGCGGTTTGACAAGCGTAAGATAAAGAAGTAAAAAAGCGGCAGGAGATCTGTTATGCCTGATTTTGAACTTGAAAAGAATATGAATTGTCCGGTAGCCGGAATAGATGAGGCCGGCCGCGGCCCTTGGGCCGGTCCGGTGGTTGCCGGCGCAGTTATTATTAAAGACAAAAATTTGCCGGCGGATTTATTACACGGTCTTGATGATTCTAAAAAACTAACCGCCAAAAGACGCGAGGCGTTATATCAACGGCTTTTTGAAGAAGAAGCCGCGGGACGTCTGGTTATCGGTATCGGGGAGGCTTCGGCGCAGGAAATTGACGAGATGAATATTCTGCAGGCGACGTTTCTGGCGATGAAACGGGCGGTTAAGGCCTTGCCGATTGTTCCGGAACAGGCTTTGATTGACGGCAATCGGCTGCCGAAGGATTTTCCCTGTCGGGCACAGGCGGTTGTTAAAGGAGACGGACGTTCTTTGTCAATAGCGGCAGCTTCGATTGTGGCAAAAGTATACAGGGATCGCCTGATGTGCCGGTTGGCGGAAAAATATCCTTATTACGGTTTTGAAAAAAATGCCGGTTATGGGACAGCCCTGCATATAGAAGGTTTGAAACGTTACGGGGTTACTTCGGAACATCGGAAAAGCTATCGGCCGATTCAAGAAATTTTGCAAAAGAACGCCGCATAAAATTCTTGATAATAAGTTTTTTGTCTATATAATAATTTGCAAATTGTAAATTATTATAGCTATGAAAGAAAATTATTTATCGGAATTGCAGCAGCTGCGAAGGGAAATTCTCAATATTCGTTATCTGTTGCGGCGCTTGGCGTCAGAAGGAAATTACTGGCTGGAAGACAGCCGGGTAACAATTGCATCTTCGGTTCGAGCCGATGTTATCAGGGTTTTTGGCCGTTTTACCGAACTGATGCGGGAAGGAGATTTGTCCGAGATTGCGGCTTCCAGAGCCGAAGTGTTCGGTATTTATGCTTTGTTGCAGGGGCTGTATCTCCGTGAAGGATTGGTCTTTGAGGAAGTCGAAAATTGGCCGGCCGAGTTGGGGCGCGTCTTAAAAAAACGTCCCGAAATCAGGATGCTTTTAGAAAAACCACTGTGAAAACAGTGGTTTTATTTTTGCCGCGGTTGACAAAAACAATGCGAATGTTATGTTAGTTTTGTTAAAAAGATTATTAACCAAACTATTAAATATTATGAAGATCAAATCAATTGAGGAGTTAAGGCGTATTGTTTTAATTCTCGGTTATTATCAGGTTTTCGGACGTCAGCTTCAGGTGCGGGATACAAAATCCAATCTGCTGAAAACGGCCCGTTTAATTTGGGGCGTTGACGAATATAAAGTTGACGATAATTTTTTGCGGCAGTGGGTGGACAGCCCGCAGCGGATTGAGCAGGATTTTTACAGGGTTTTTAACGGATGTGTCGCGGTTTATGAGCAGTTTTGCAAGGCGGCGGAAAGAAATCCCCGCCTGATTCAAAAAAGTCCGCAGGAATATTATGAAGCCCTCAGAATTATTCTGCAGCTGTCGGGGGATTATGATTTGAGCGAAAATTTCTGTGATCGCGCATCGCAGATGATTTGTGATAATTATGAGCTTTACAGCGATACGCAGCTGGTTGAGCTGGCCAAAGATTTTGGGACAGTCCGTGACGGAGAGTTTCAGGCTGTATTTTATTTGGTTCCGGCCGTTGCCGAATATCTGTCGGTATTGGGAATGCTTTATCAGTCCGAAGATGAGCCTGATGATGATTATTATTACGAATCTGATGACGCGCATGAAGCGGAAGAAGAAAAAACAGTCTTGCCGCAGGAGCCGAAAATCGGGATTGTCGGTGAAATCTGCTTTTGTCTTTTTGACAAAGAAGGTTCCGGAATCGGCCGATTCGTTAAAATGTGAGTCTTAAGTTATTGAAAAGAACTGCAATCTTAAAAAGGTTGCAGTTTTTTTAGGCTTGTTAATAAATTTATAACCAAATCTGACCCATACTTGGGGCATTGAAGAAACCCCTAGAACACGGTTGGTGAAAATGAGCAGTATCCGTACAGAGACTATTCTCAACACAATTATCAATGATGATTGTATTAAGGTTATGAATGCTATGGAGGAGAATTCCGTTGATGTCATTTTTGCCGATCCGCCGTATAATCTGCAGCTCGGCGATGCATTAACCCGGCCGGACAACAGCAATGTCAGCGGGGTCTATGAAGAATGGGATAATTTTGAAAGTCCGGCGGCCTATGATCAGTATACCAAAGCCTGGATGACGGCTGCCCGCCGGGTTCTGAAAGAAAACGGTTCAATCTGGGTAATCGGTTCTTATCATAATATTTTCCGGGTCGGCTATATTCTGCAGGATTTAGGGTTTTGGATATTGAATGATATTATCTGGAACAAAGTTAATCCGATGCCGAATTTTAAGGGCACGCGTTTTACCAATGCGCATGAAACGCTTATCTGGGCTAGCAAAAGTCCGACTTCCAAATATACTTTTAATTATGAGGCGATGAAGGCGCTGAATGAAGATACACAAAGGCGCAGCGATTGGTCAATTCCGTTGTGTACCGGTAAGGAACGTTTGAAAGATGCCGAAGGCAACAAACTGCATCCGACGCAAAAACCGGAAGCGCTGTTGTATCGGGTTTTGATGGCTTCTTCCAAAGTTGATGATGTGGTGTTGGATCCGTTTTTCGGAACCGGAACGACCGGTGCCGTGGCAAAAAAACTGGGACGTCATTTTATCGGCATTGAAAAAGACGCCGGCTATGTTGTCGGAGCGCAGCAGCGGATTGATGCGGTGGAGAGAGTGAAAAACGAGCTGTGTTTGGAGTTCAGTTCCAAAAAACGTCAACCGCGTATTCCTTTCGGATCGGTGGTGGAGAGAGGGCTTCTGACTCCGGGAGACTGGTTGTTTGACGCCAGTCGGAAACATTGCGCGGTTATTCGTTCTGACGGGACTCTGAAGTCGGAAACGGCTGAGGGATCGATTCATCAGGTCGGTGCTGCCGCACAGAATGCGCCGGCATGCAACGGCTGGGTTTTCTGGCATTTTGAAAATGAACGCAAGGAACTGGTCTGTATTGACGAGCTGCGTCAGCAGGTTCGCGATGAGATGAAAAATGTTTAGTTTGACAGTCTGAAATGTAAGTTTGCGGTGCCGGGAAGTTTCCCGGCATTGTTTTAAAAAAAATATTGTGTACGGCATGAAAGCGGGTTATATATTATGTAATTTAAAAATTGGATGAATTGTAAGCAATTATGCAGAAATGGCCGAGCAGGAATAAAAAGAACGCTTCCAAACCTGAGTTGAACCGCAAAATAACTGTTGGCGGGCAGGAGCAGCGTAACTATGCGGCAATTGATCTGGGAACCAATTCATGCCGTCTGGTTATTGCGACGCCGACCCCGACATCGTTTCGCGTCGTAGAAACTTTTTCCAAAATTACGCGCTTGGGCGAGGGGATTATTCAGGACAATGAATTGTCCCGGGTTGCGGTAAGGCGGACGGTTAATGCCTTAAAAGTCTGCGCCGGCGTGTTGGCCGAATATGCGCCGATTCACCGTTCGCGGTTCGTGGCGACGGCCGCCTGCCGCAGAGCAAAAAACTGTAATGAATTTTTAGAGGTTGTCAAACGGGAAACCGGTTTGAATATTGAAATTATTTCTTCTAAGGAAGAAGCTCGGCTGGCGGTAGTCGGGTGTGTGCCGCTTTTGAACCGTAATATTAAAAGGACGCTGGTTTTTGACATCGGCGGCGGTTCGACCGAGATTTCTCTGGCCCGGGTGACCAACAGCGGTAATACGTTTATTGAAGGTTTTGTTTCGCTGCCGTACGGGGTGGTTACCATCAGCGAGGCTTTTCCGCAGCAGGACATGACAACTCTGGCTTATAATACGATTATTGAACGGACGCATAAACTGCTGGAAGAATTTGAAGAAAAATATCAGCTGCTGGAAGGGATCCGCAATCAGGAGATTCAAGTTATCGGGACCTCGGGAACGGTAACGGTTTTGGGTGCGGTTCACTTGAATCTGCCGCGCTATAACCGTTCGGCGGTTGACGGAATTTCAATTACCCGCCAGGATATAGACCGGGCGATTAATAAGATAAAAAGGCTGGGAGATGAAGGGCGTAAAAAGCATCCGTGCATCGGCGCGCAAAAAGCAGACCTGACCATGGCCGGTTGTGCTATTATTGAGGCGCTTTGTTCTTTTTGGCCGATCTCGGAAATTACCGTGGCCGACCGCGGAATTCGCGAAGGAATACTGCTGGATATGATGCACAGCCGGAAAAACGCGCCGCCTTATTACAATCGCCATAAGAAACGGCATTATCGTCATCCGTTTAATCGCAATCGGAGTCATAAGAATGAACAATAATCGCTATTATGCGGCAATAGATCTGGGAACCAATTCCTGCCGTCTGGTTATTGCCGATGCCGGAGGAGAATATCTTTGCTGCGAAAATGTCAAAACGGCTCTCGGCGAAGGTTTGCATAAAGAAATGAAGTTTACGCCCGAAGCGGTTAAACGCGGAGTGGATTGTTTGTGTGATTTCAGCCGCAAAATCAATCAATATTCGCCCTGCCGATTGCGGGCCGTGGCGACGGCCGGCTGCCGGATGGCAAAAAATGCCGATGACTTTTTGAACTTGGTTAAGGAAAAAGCCGGGATTGAACTGGAGGTTATTGACGGGGCTGAGGAAGCTCGCTTGAATCTTAAAGGTGCGGTTTCTCATGCCCAAGGGAAAGCTCCTTATGTTTTGCTCTATGATTTGGGCGGCGGTTCAACTGAAATAACCTTAGCCGAAAATAATGCTCAACAGCGGATTATTTATACAATATCCATTCCCTGGGGTGCGCGCAATGCTTCAGAAGCCTTTGCTCTTAATGACTATAATGAGGCCGGAGCCCGGGTCTTGCGGCAGGAGGTCGAAAATTATGTTGATGATTTTATCTGCCGTTCCGGATGGGAAAAATATCGGGAGAATTGCTGCTGTATCGCCACGTCCTCAAACCCTCTGCGCTTGGCGGCAATGATTGCGGGGAGCGGAGAATATGACCGTCAGGCCATGGACGGTGTGAAAATGTCGGCTGAAGACATGGATCGTCAGATCGCCGCGGTTTATGTTTCGACGGAAGCAGAACGGGCGGCATCTCCGTATGTCGGACAGAAACGCGCGACAATTTTTATTGCGGCCTGTGTTATTTTTCAGGCGATTTATCAGAAGCTGGGGCTTAAGGAGCTGACCGCTTCTTTAAAAAGCGCCAAAGACGGAATTATTGAAGAGTTACGGGAGGGAAAATGGCAAAATTAACCCAATCGGCTAAACAGGTCAGCGGTCGCCGCGGATTGGCGGTTCATGTCAAGACGGCCAAATATCGCCGTCCCAGTTCAACCAAATGGCTGGAACGTCAGTTGAATGATCCTTACGTTGCCGAAGCCAAACGCCAGGGATACCGTTCGCGGGCGGCATTTAAGCTTATTCAGTTAGATGAAAAATATAAGTTCCTCGGAAAAGGCAAGACAATTGTCGATTTAGGCTGTGCGCCGGGCGGCTGGACCCAAATTGCGGTAGAGCGCAATAAAGGTACCGGGCAGGTGGTCGGGCTGGATATCTTGGAAACTGAGCCAATTCCCGGAGCAACACTGATTTGTCAGGATTTTACGACCGAAGATGCCGCAGATAAGCTTAAGGCTTTATTAAACGGACCGGCCGATATCGTCATGAGCGATATGGCTGCCAATACTATCGGCCACCAGCAGACCGACCATTTGCGGACAATTGCTTTGGTCGAAATGGCTTATGAATTTGCCAAAGAGGTTTTGGCGCCGGGAGGTATTTTTATTGCCAAGGTTTTTAAAGGCGGTACCGAAGGGAATTTGTTGAAAGACATGAAACAGAATTTTACCAAAGTCGCGCATGCCAAACCCGATGCCAGCCGCAAAGGTTCGCCGGAGGAGTATGTGGTGGCCATCGGCTTCAAAGGGTGAAAACCTGCTCTACGGGTATCTAATACAGAATTTTCGGAAAAACCAATCCTATATATGGAATACTTGACAATTTTGTCCAATGTGGTATTAAGAAAGAATATTATTAATTATTAAAAAATTATAGCTATGAATGAAAAAATTTATGAGATGGATGATCCCATCTTTGACGGATTTCGTCATTGTATTATCCGTGATTATGTCTTTGATGACGAGTTTATGGATCTTTATCATGAGTGTACCGCTTATGAGATGGAAAACCGGATCACCGAACAGTTCGGAACAAGGCTCGGTAAGTATAATATCGGCCCCTG
>CALXTG010000155.1 GCA_944391355.1 uncultured Alphaproteobacteria bacterium | reverse complement strand
CAGATGCTGCCAGACCCGGCGATATTCCGGATTCCCGTCCTGCAGCGCGGCGGTAATCTGCCGGGCGTCTTCTTTAGCGTTTTCGTCTTCTTTGCAGCGTAGGTTGGCGGCTTTGTAAAATTCGGTAATTTCATCAATATTATAGTTCAGGGCTTTGTCAAGGTTGCCGTCCTGTTTGATGATTTCGGCAATAATCATTCCCATCGGGGTTCCCCAATCGCCGAGATGAACGTCGGAAATCACCTCGTTGCCGAGAAAACGTTCGATTCTCTGAATCGATTCGCCGATAACCGCCGCGCGCAGATGCCCGACGTGCATGGCTTTGGCAACATTGGGGCCGCCGAAATCCATCACCACTTTTTTAGGTGTTTCGACTTTGACAATTCCGAAGCGCTCGTCAGCGGCAATTTGGTCAAGAACTGCGGCAATTGCTTCGTCCTTAAGCGTCAGGTTGATAAAACCGGGGCCGTCAATTGAAATCTTGGCGAAATCGGCGTCTTTTTCCAGCTCGCCGGCAATCCGGGCGGCAATTTCACGGGGATTCTTTTTTTCCTGCTTGGCAAGAGCCAAAGCCCCGTTGCATTGAAAATCGCTGAGGTCGGGGCGATCGGAAACCTTAACGGCGGCATAGGCCGTATCCAGCCCGAGTTTGGTAAAAGTATCGCAGAGTTTTTGATTAATTATTTTTTCAATTGACAGATCCATTGCAATTTTCCTCATTATCTTCTTCGTCTTGATTAATTTCTTCTTTGTCCTGCGGCGGTGTTCCCACGCATTTGAAAACAAAATGATTCGGGGTAAAAAGCTTGCAGCTCAGAATTTTCTGCTCAACCGGCTCGGCATGGCTGCCGGTTTTCTGTTTGACGCATTCATTATCGGCCAGTTTTTTTACTTCGGCATAATCGCTGACCCAGTTGTTGTAACAAACGGCCGGTGCTTCGGGTTTGGACAGGCCGATATAGAGCTTCGACGGGTCGCTGACCCCGGCTTCGCGCCGCCGGTCAATATAAGGCTGAAACAGCGAGCAGCCGCCGAGCGCCAGAAGCAACAGCATAATATTTAGTCTTTTTGGTCTGGACAATTTAAAAAACTCCATTACATTTAAGAAACTTAATAAACGTTATATATGAAGAAGAAAAAAATGCAAAGTGAAAAAAACAGTTATATCGGTGATGATAAATTTTTAAAGATGCTGGAGCATTATCAATGCCCGACGCCGCTGTCGGTAATCAAAATGCGTTTTGCCGGCGCGATTTGCAGTCCCAATCTGGAACTGCGTCCTGCCGACGTCATCTCTTCGCTTTGGCCGGAAGGACAGTCGCCGCGGCTGGAAACCAAAGAAGAAGCCGATTTGTTTTTTAAGTTTTTCATGGGCTTGTGGGACGAAATGTTTACCGCTGTTTCTGAAAACAAAGTCACTTTGCCGGCGCACAAGTTCCATAAAGATACCGAGAGTCTTAAATTGCAGTGCGACACCCGTCTAGTCGAGGTTGAATACGGCTTTGTCGAAGGTTTCTGGGGCGGCCGCCAGGATTTGCAGCTGCCGGCGTTCATTGCCCGCATGGTAGATTCTTTGAGCGAATTATCCGGGGTTTACGGCAGTCTGGTAAAAAAACTTGACAAGGGAACCGATTTGGACGAAATTGTAAAAACCCTGAGCTATACGGATAAGATGGTTGAAAAGGCCGTTGCTTTCATTATTGAAAATTCCGTGCTCCCGAGAATTGAGAGCCTGCGCAGGACAGTGATTAATTAAACTAAGGAATTTTATCATGGATTTAATGGAAGGGCTTCTGACCCGCCGTTCGGTTCGCAAATATGTCAGCGACCGTAAAATCGACCCTGAAACAATTACCGAGATCATCAAAGCCGCTCAATATGCCCCGACCGCGCATAACCGCCAGCCGTGGGAGTTTTTGGTTGTTGATGACAAAGAAGTTTTAGCACATCTCCGCCATATTCAGCGTTGGACCTCTTTTGCCAAAGATGCCGCCTGCGTTATTTTTGTCTGCGGCGACATTGAGCAGTCGTTCAACCGCAGCAAAGACAACGAAACCTGGAGCTTTGTCGACGTTGACTGCGCCATTGCCACCGAAAACCTGCTTCTGGCTGCCCATGCCAAGGGTCTGGGAGCCTGCTATTGCGGCGCCGCGCCGATGCAGCGGGTTGTCGATGATCTGAAAGAATATCTGCATCTGCCGGAAAATATCCGTCCTTTCGCGATTGTGCCGCTCGGCTATCCGGCTGAAGAACCCAAACAGCCCGAAGGGCGTTTCAAACCCGAAAAAATCCATTGGGGCAAATGGTAATCAGAAACGCGCCGCGGAAACGGCGCGTTTTTCTTTATCTTTCCGCAGCGTTGCTTAAAGGAGTTTGAACTTTCTGCGCCTGTTTTGTAATCACTTTTGGCTTGAAGGTTACGCTGTAAACTTTGTCGCCGTTGCTCATTTCATGATCGACGCCGTTAACCTGATATTCGACCAATCCGCGCTGCCCCATGGCTTCCATATAGCGCATCGTTGTCTTATCCCGCAGTTCGGCTGTCCATTCTCCGCCCAGTTTCTTGATTTCGCGCACCGTCTCGGCAAATAATTTGCCTGACGACGCATTCTTATCCTTACGATATTCCGGTAAGACCGCCATATCGTAAACCGAACGTTCATTCTTATCATAGAGGCAATAGCCGACCACGCCTTTATCTTTGTCAACCAGAACCAGTCCCGAAGGTTCATCAGGAATCTGCAGCCCTTTGTCTCCTTCCGGGAAGCACCTTTCCGAAATATCTTCCATCGCCGCGACGTCAAGGAAACAGACATCCCGGACATAACGCAGGCTTTCGGCGCTTTTATCCAGCGGAGCCGCCTTGGGATTCTCCGCCAGCAGTACCTGGTTTCGCGCATCGCTGTATTTATTTTGATACTGTTTGGGCAAAGCTATTGCTTCCGTTTTCGGGTAGGAACTGACATCGGCGTCCTGATACCCCAGCCCGATGGTAACCCGGCGGCAGTCAGCTTCCTGTGCCAGATAACGCCCTGCCTGCTCATAAATTTTATTAACTACCGGATTAGCAGCATATTCGCCGATCGCTTCAATATTATCAA
>CALXTG010000154.1 GCA_944391355.1 uncultured Alphaproteobacteria bacterium | reverse complement strand
CGTCATCCTCGCGCTCCGCGCGGGGATCCAGCGCATGAACCGGATCAATCCTTAAATTTCCCGAGATCTCCGAAATCAAAGATTTCGAAGATGACGGTACGGGTTGGAATTTAGAAGATGACAATGTGTGTGGAGATTTCAAAGATGCGGCAGTTGGCAGCGGTTTTTATTATTTTGTGTAAAACTTGCACAATTAATAAAATAATAACAATTTTCTGTTTATAGTTTTCTCAAATAATAAATTTCAAATTAAATCTTGATTATATAAAAAAATTATTGTATAAAATCGACAAAATTCACAAATTTTATCTAAACAGACTTGGAGACTCTTATGAAAAAAAGTTTATTTTGCGCAGTTTCGGCCTTGGTTTTAGGCTTGGCAATTGCTCCTGCAGCTCAGGCTCGTGACGGCATTTATATTGCGGTTCGCGGCGGCACCAGCGACCAGAATATTAAAGACGCCAAAGACAGCGTAACGGCTGATGCTCTGGACGAGCTGGATTCCGTATCCATGTTCAGTGGCGCTGTCGGTTATAAATATTCTTACTTCCGTGCCGAACTGGAATATACCTGGCGTGATGACTATTCTGATACAAAAATTATCTACGGAAGTCTCCAGAATGATGAATTAAAAAGTACTTCTTATATGTTGAATGCTTATATTGACTTTATGCCTGAATATATTGTCAGCCCCTATATCAGCGCCGGTATCGGTTATACTGATCTTGAAATCAATGAAACAACCATTGATACGGCTCAAGGTAAACAAAAATACTCTTGGGACAAAAACGCTTTCACATGGAGCGTCGGTGCCGGGGCAACTTTAAGAATCAACAAATGTCTGAATCTTGATGCCGGCTACCGTTACCTGAACTATGGTAAAATTGAAGGCGCCCGCATGAAATCTCACGAATGGTACGGCGGTCTGCGCTATACATTCTAACTTTGCTTAAGATAAAAGCCCTTGCCTTTGGACAGGGGCTTTTTTATCCGGACGACAGCCCTTTTTATTGAGGTGTGCAATGAAAAAATTTCTTCCCTGTCTGCTGATTGGCAGTATGTGTGTAACCGCAGCTCCGGCTTCTGCCAAATCGCTGTATTTCAGCGTCAAAGGCGGTCTCAGCCATCAGGAAACCGAAATCAAACCGATTAACGCTTTTTCTAAAACCGATAATGAGGATAATCCCTTCGGAAGTATTGCCATCGGTGTCCGCAGCGGCTCCGTACGCGGCGAACTGGAATATACCTACCGTCAGGTAGACAGCGAAACTGACCGTTTCACCAATCAAAAATACGAATTTGAAAACCAGTCGGCAATGTACAATATGTATTTTGAAACCTGCCCCTACTGCGCTTTCAGCCCCTATTTAAGCGTCGGTGCCGGGGCAACTTATATTTCCAGCCGCTATCCCGGAGAAAACAATCGCGAAGTTAAAGAGCATAAAACTAACTTTACCTGGAGCGTCGGCGGCGGTCTGGCAATTATGATGACCCGCCACACCAATCTTGATTTAGGATACCGTTATTTGAACATGGGCAGAATCAAGTCCGAAGACGGAACCAAATACGAAATCACCAATCAGGAATATTACATTGGTTTCCGTTATACTTTTTAGCTTAACCGCATAACAAAAAAGGCTTTCAGATGAAAGCCTTTTTTAATGTCATTCCGTTACCGTTATTCTCAGTTTTCCCCTTCTCCTGCACCCTTATCAACCTAGGTTAATGGAAAGAGTTAACCAACGAACCGGCCAGAAGATACCAGCCGTCTACCAAAACAAAGAAAATCACTTTAAACGGCATTGCCAAGACCGTCGGCGGCAGCATCATCATACCCATCGACATCAGCACCGAAGCAATCACCATATCAATAATCAGAAACGGTACAAAAATTAAAAAGCCAATCTCAAAAGCACGCCGCAGTTCGCTGATCATAAAGGCGGGAATAGCCACTTTCAACGGCGTCGCCGCAACCGATTCCGCCGGCTTTTCCTGCGCCAGATCGGTAAACAGCAGCAAATCCTTTTCACGGGTATTTTTAACCATAAATTCTTTGATCGGTTCGGCCGCTTTCTCAAGCCCGTCCATCATTTCGATTTTCTCGTCAAACATCGGTTTGATCCCCTGCTCCCACGATTTCTCAAAAGTCGGCGCCATAATAAACATTGTCAAAAACAATGCCAGCGAAATCAGGACCATATTCGGCGGGGTCGTATTTGTGGCCAAAGCGCTGCGGGTAATTGAAAAGACTACGACAATCCGGGTAAAGGAGGTCATCATCACCAAAATACTCGGCGCAATCGACAGAACCGTAATCAGGGCAATCAGGTTAAAAATCCGGGCAGTTGCCGAACCGGTCGGCGTATCGGCGACATTAAGCGTCAAACTCTGCGCCCAGGCACAGTCAGCACCGAAACTCAAGACCAACGCAGCGGCCGCAGCCGTCAACAAGAATTTTTTTGTCATTTATTTCTTAACCTTAATATTTGCGTCCAAAACCAGATTCTGAGAAGAACCGAGCACCAGCAGATATTCGCTGTCATCACGGCGCACCAGAACCAGCGAGTTGCGGGCATCAATTCTCTTAACTTCGACCACATCGATTCGCCGCTCGTTCTGCAGCCTGCGCATAAAACGGTTTTTAACGCCGCGAACCTCCAGATATTTAACCGCCCAAAGCGTCAGCAGCATCAGCCCGAGAACAAAAGCCAGAGCCAGAACCGCTTTTAAAAACAAAGCCCATTCCATAGTTATCTCTTCATCAAGTCGATTTTTCATGATTATAAGCGGCTAAATTTTATAAGCAACAAACACCTGTTGCTTTGTTGATATTTTCTGTTAAATTAAGCTTATGAACAAAAAAACGACTGACTATAATCCCGACCGCCGAACCGCCGCCGACCTGCAGGCGGTTTCCAAAACACTGCTGCCTTTTTCCCGGCAGCTGCTCGGCGCCCGCGGCTTTATTACGGTTGATATCCTGACAAAATGGCCGGAAATCGCCGGCGAAGAAATCGCCTGTTTCAGCTGGCCCGAATGCATTGACTTCAAACGCGGCGAAAAAAATAACGGAACTCTGTTTTTAAACGTTGTTTCCGGCGCCTGCGCCTTGGAACTCCAGCACCGCGAAAAATTTATTCTTGATAAAGTCAACACCTATTTCGGCTATGCGGCAGTCGCCCGGCTGAAAATCATTCAGACATCAAACCTCAATAAAACCGCCGCGGCAAATTTATCTGTTTCCGAGCCTAAAAAAACTCTTGTAACCCCGGAGGAAGAAAACTATATTAGGAGCCTCAGCGCCGAAGTCGGAAGCCCGGCATTAAAAGAGCTTCTGCAGCGGCTGGGAAGAGACGTTTATAATGACAACAAAAAGAGAAGTGAATAATGAAATTTGAATCCGTAATCCGCAAAATCAGTTCTTGGGCGGCCGCCGTCATCATTTATCTTGTTGCCTTGTCCCTTTACCTGGGAGCAAAAGGTTTTGCCTTAGGACCTGATAATCGTCCCGTCTTGGTAAAATCGGCTCAGGCTGCCGTCAGCCGTGACACGGCTGCCAAAAACCTTATCCCGACCAATCTGGTTCTGCCGCAGGGTCGCAGCCTGGGAAAAAACAGCGCGCCGGTCACAATTTATGAATTTTCGTCTCTCGGTTGTTCCCATTGCGCCGACTTCCATTTAAAAACACTTCCCGGCATCAACGACAAATACATCAAAACCGGCAAAGTCCGCGTTGTCTTCGTAGATTTTCCGATTGATGCGAAATCAATGCAGGCCGCTTTGGCTGCCCAGTGTATGCCGCCGCAAAAATATTTTGATTTTCTTTCCCTGTTGTTCAAGAAACAGCGTGAATGGGGGCTCTCGACCAATACCCCCAAACTGCTGACACAATATGCCTCCTTAAACGGCATCAGCGCCGAACGCCTGGAACGCTGCCTTAAAGATAAAAAAACCGCTCAGGAGATTATCGACAAGCGGCAGGAAGCCATTAACCACCTGCATATTCAGGGCACACCGACCTTAATTATTGCCTCGGCCAAAGAACGTGAGGTTTTTGCCGGCGCTCCCGGTGTCAGCGAATTGGAAAAAATACTCGATGCCAAACTGGCACAAAAATAAAAAAATTTAATTTTTTTAATAAGTCAGTAATATTTTGTGATGTAAGGTGGGGTTATGAAAAAGATTCCTGAGGATCTGAAACAGATTGACGAACGCATAAAAAAACTGACTGCCAAAGAAAAAGAGGCACGTAAAGACAGGCCCGAGTCAGATTTTGCTTATGCGACCAAAACCGGTTTCAGGGTCGGAACCGAATTATTATCCGGCGTTTTGGTCGGCGCGGCTTTGGGATATTTCCTGGACAAGCTGTTTGACACCAAACCGCTGCTGTTGATAATTTTTCTGTTTTTCGGCGGTGCCGCAGGCTTCTTGAATGTGTACAGATTCGTGAAAAACGAAGAACAGCGCAAAAAGGAGTAAATAAAAGTGTCCAACCCCATGGAACAATTTGTCATTAAACCGATTATTCCCATTAAAATCGGCGATATTGACATCTCTTTCACCAATTCTGCCCTGTTTATGGTTTTAGCCGTTGTCGTATCAACCCTGCTGCTCGGCTTTTGCATCCGCAAAAGAACAATTATCCCTTCAGTGGCGCAATCCGTCCCCGAAACAATTTACGAATTCATCAACAGCCTGATTAAAGAAAATGTCGGCACCGAAGGCCTGAAATATTTTCCCTTTATTTTCACGGTTTTTCTGTTTGTGGCTTTCGGCAATATGCTGGGGCTTCTCCCCTACGCCTTTACATTTACGTCACATTTGGCCGCTGTCGGCGGTCTGTCGCTGATTGCCCTGCTGTTTAATGTCATTATCGGCATTAAAAAGAAAAAATGGGGTTACCTGCGGACTTTCATGCCCAAGGGAATTCCGGCGGCATTGGCTCCTCTGATTATTCCGATTGAAATGATTTCATTTTTAAGCAAACCTTTCAGCCTGACAGTCCGTCTTGTTGCAAATATGACCGTCGGCCATATTATGCTCAAAATTATCGCCGGATTTGTGCTGGCTCTGGGCGTGGGAGGAATTATTCCCATTGTCTTTAACAGCGGCATTGTGGTCTTTGAATTGTTCATTGCCCTTTTGCAGGCTTTTATCTATACAGTTTTAAGCTGTATCTACTTAGGTGACGCGATACACAGTCACTGATATAATTATGTAACTTTAACTTAAACAAAAACAGGAGATGAGAATGGAACCTATGGCTTATATCGGCGCCGGAATGTGCGCACTGAGCATGATGGCCGCAGCTTGGGGCGTATCCCAGGTTTGGACAACGATTATTGCAACGGTCGGACGCAATCCGCAGGTAAAAAAAGAAGTTGATATTTACGGCTGGGCCGGTTTTGCCGCCGTCGAAGCGATTGCTCTGTACGCCTTAGTTATCGCTCTGGTAATGCTGACCGGAAATTAATTTTTGGATTTTACCGGCGGAGTTTCCTCCGCCGGCCGAAATCATCTGACAGGAAAATACCATGCCTCAATTAGATATTTCAACTTTCACGTCGCAGCTCTTCTGGCTGTGTGTCAGTTTTTTCTCGATGTTATTTATTATGTCCAAATTCATCATTCCTAAAATCGGTGACATTTTGGCACAAAGACAGCGGAAAATCGATGATTATCTGCATAAGGCTCATATGACCCGTCAACAGGCCGAAGAATCCCTGAACAAATATCATCAGGCGCTGGCCGACGCCACCCGCAAAGCTGACGAGACTCTGCGCAAAACGCAGGAGGAACTGAACAGTTTCATTACCGGCAAACAAAATGAACTGCGCGACGAATTACATCGCAAAATTATCGAAGGCGAAGCCGAAATCGCCGCCGGCAAGGCAGAAGCTTTGGTAAAAGTCCGCGAAATGTCGGCCGAACTGGCAGGCGATATTATTAAAAAACTGGATATCAGTGTCATCAATGCCGCCGATATCAAAAACGCAATCAAAAAAATCGAACAGTAAGGTTTTACGACCATGGTTATTGCAGCAACTTCCGTTGAAACCGATATTTTAGACGCCGCTCAAAACGCAGCCGCTTCTGCCGCGGAAATCATCGATCATACCGCGCAACAACTTGAAGGGCACGAAGCTTTTTATGAACACCCTACTTTCTGGGTGGCTGTATCTTTCGTTTTGGCAGTTGTATTTCTGGCCAAACCGGTCGGAAAAATCTTACACGGCCTGCTGGTTAAGCGCATTGACGACATCACCCGCCGGATTCATGACGCCGCCGCACTGCGTGATGACGCTCAAAATCTGCTGGTCTAATATGAAAAGAAATTTTTAAACGCCGAAAAAGAAGCCAAAGTAATCCTAAAAAAATCACAAAAAGAAATCGAATTCATTAAACAGGAAAAGCTTGAAAAACTTGAGCGCGAAATGAAAATAAAACAGGACGAAGCTGCCAACCGCATTCTTTCCGCGCAAAACGAAGCGCTTCGCGACATTGCCGATCTGACCGCCGAAATGACAATTCGCGCCGTCAAAACGGCAGCTGCCGACAAACTCGACGGCAAAGCCCAAGATAAGATGATCGACGCCTCCATCAGTCTGCTGAGCAAAATCTGAATAATTACACTTTTCCGCCGAAAATTGCCTCTGTCCAACCTAAATGGACAGAAAACAAAATCATGCTAAATCTTTATTAACACATATTGATTAGACTGGAAAATCATGATATAATATGTAGATAATAAGAATAAACATTAAGAGGCCGAAAGAATGTCGGGGATTTCGTTAACAGCGTCAATGCGCAGCAACCTGTTAAGCCTGCAGAACATTGCGGGACAGCAGGATATTGTGCAAAACCGCCTGGCAACCGGTCTTAAAGTTTCTTCGGCAATCGATAATCCTTCCGCTTATTATACCGCTTCTTCTCTTAATAACCGTGCCGCCGATTTGACCGCGCTTTTGGACGCCATGTCACAGGGCGTGCAGACGATTAAAGCGGCAAGTGAAACAATTGAGTCCGGAACCAAATTCCTTGAGCAGGCCAAAGCTGTTGCCTCTTCCGCGCTCGAGACCACAGAACCGATAATCGCAACCGTCACTAACGAGGCCGAACTCCTGGCCGCCGTTAATTCCGAAAAACAAGGGCTGATAGTCATCGACGGCACCATTAATATGTCGGTCAACAGCAACATCAGTCTTAAAACCGGACAATCTTTGGTCGGAGCCAAATACCTCGGCCTCTCCGACCGCTACGGCACAATCAATTTTGAAATGTCCGGAATTGCCCGCGCCGGCATTAATACGGTTGACGGTTCGCTGATTTCCGATCTGAACATTAATTATAAAACCGACACCAAGGCATGGAACTCCGCGGCAATCCGTAACGGGGCACAAAACGGCTGTACGCTCCGGGACATTAATATTACGGTCGAAGCTGCGTTGTCTGCTGACGCCAATGCCGTCTGTTCGGGAATTTACAGTCCCGCGGATACCGTTGCCAACCTTCGCGGCAGCGTTAACATCAGAGCTCCGCAGCAAGCGGCGGCCGGTCGCCGCATATACGGTATCTCCGGTCACGGAACCTTTAACGTCACCGATAACAGTAAACTAAACATTTCGACCGAAGGTACCCTTGGATTTGCCGTGGCGCTCGCTCAACTGAATATTATGGATAATGCCGAAGCAAATTTTGACAGTTACGGCTATCCGATGCTCAGCCAGCCCAGCGTCAGTAATGCCATTGCTCTGTTAAACCCAACCGCCCGCCTGAATCTGCGCAGCAATAATCCGAATATTTTTTACGGCAGCAACGGCGTTGACGGAGACTTGATTTTCTCTGCCGTCAAAGGCGCTCAGATTAACGCCGCCGGCCGCTGCTTTACGGCTTTGGAAGACGTTAATAAAGCAATGATTCAACGCGGCAATACGCTGAATAACACTTTCAACGGCCAAGACAACAAATTCCGCGATGAAGAAACGTCTCCCGCCGTCACAGATTATTTTGACGATATTTTCGACGACTTTGCAGACTTCATGAACAGCAGTTCCCAAAATTCTTCTGCGCATCTTTCTGCATCCGGCGCCGCTGAATACACCGGGATTCTCAAACAATACGACAATCTGATTCGCGACGGTTCCTATAAAGGGGTAAACCTGCTTCAGGAACAAAATCTGAAAATAAATTTCAACGAAGACCGTTCTTCAAAAATTGAAGTCAAAGGCGTAAGCGCCGACAGCCTGTCTCTGGGATTAAAAACAACCGCATGGGAGAATACTGCCGATATTGAACAGTCAATCACTGAACTTGAGTCCGCAATTAATACCTTGCGCTCTTTTGCTTCGGAATTCGGAAATTATTATAATCTGGTCACCACCCGCGAAGACTTTACCGAAAATCTGATCAATGTTCTGGAGGAAGGCGCCGATAAGCTTACCCTTGCCGATATGAATCAGGAATCTGCCAATATGCTGACCTTGCAAACCTCTCAGCAGCTCGCTGTCAATTCCCTTTCGCTGGCTTCTCAGGCCAGTCAGTCGATTCTCAAGCTGTTCTGATAAAAATCAGTTGCTTATCCCGGTCCTTTATACTATAACAACAAAAAAATAAAAGGACTGAAGCATGAAAGTAGATATTTTCGATTTTGAACTTGACCGCGACCTGATAGCCAAACAGCCGGCCGACCCGCGCGACACTTCCCGCCTGCTGGATTTGTCGGAAGCAGACAAAATCAACGACCGGCATTTCTATGACTTGCCGGATATCCTCGAAAAAGGCGATGTTCTGGTTTTTAACGACACCAAAGTCATTCCGGCGCGCCTTTATGCCCAAAGAGGAGAAGCCAAAGTCGAAGTCACGCTTTATCACCCGCTCGACGGTATCAAATGGAATGCTTTCATCAAAAATGCCAAACGGCTGCACCCCGGCGACATTATCCGTTTTTACACCGGAGAAATCTCGGCGGACGCTTCTGATTTCAGCGCCGAAATTCTTGAAAAAAACGGCGAAGAAGGCGTGGTTTTAAGTTTTAACTGCAAACCCGAAGCCTTGGGACATCTGCTTGAAAAATACGGTTCCATGCCGCTCCCGCCCTATATAAAGCGCGATAAACCGCAGCAGGGTCTGTGGGATAAATACAATGACAAAGAAAATTATCAGACCGTTTATGCCCGCCACGAAGGCGCCGTTGCCGCTCCGACGGCCGGCCTTCATTTTACGCCGCGCGTTTTAGAGGCTTTGAATAAAAAAGGCATCGAAAAAGTTTTCCTGACTCTCCATGTCGGCGCCGGAACTTTTCTGCCGGTCAAAGTCGAAGATACCAAAGACCATAAAATGCATGCCGAATATGGAATTATCAGCCCCGAAGCCTGCGCAACCGTAAATAAAGCCAAAGCCGAAGGGCGGCGTATTATCGCCGTCGGCACGACTTCGCTGCGCCTGCTGGAAAGCGCTGCCGACGACAAAGGAATTTTGCATCCCTTTACCGGCGAAACCGATATCTTCATTACGCCCGGTTATAAATTTAAGATCATTGACTACATCATTACCAACTTTCATCTGCCCAAATCCACGCTTTT
The DNA here is from genome assembly GCA_944391355.1 of uncultured Alphaproteobacteria bacterium. Taxonomy (GTDB): domain Bacteria; phylum Pseudomonadota; class Alphaproteobacteria; order RF32; family CAG-239; genus CALXWF01. Next base: position 5,310 of record CALXTG010000154.1, on the reverse strand, counting down.
TATGCTGATTTGCGCAATTGCCGGAACCGAGCGCATGCAGAAAGCCTATCGCCACGCCATGGAGAAAAAATATCGTTTTTATTCCTACGGCGACAGTTCTATTTTGAAATGCGTAAATAAAATTTAACCTTTTGCCCTTATACTTTTTTGCATTCGGCAAAGGAGTTACCGGTGAAAAGATTTTCGGCCTGGGCGGAAAAAACGCTGCCCTTAATAAAAAATATCTTTATTCCGGCCGCAGTCTTAACGGCAGCGGTACTGGTCTTTTACGGAATCCCCGACCTTAACCGCGGCACTCAGCTGACGCTGCATACTCTTTTCTATCTGCTGACGTTGCTGACTTTTGGAATTATGCTGTTTTTCAACCAGAGCAAACCGGTCTTTTTTCTGCTGATAATCATCCTTGACTATGCCCTTATCAATCATCTCAAAATCGCAGCGCCGGCAGCCTTTGCCGATACGGCGCTTTTTGCCGACCTCGGTTTCTTCACGCCGTTTTACCTGCTGCTGTTTGCCTTTTTGCCCGAACGGCATCTCCTGACCCGCTTTAATGCCGGAATCTTGTTGTTGGTTTTTGCCCAGTTTGCGGTTATCGAACATCTGAACCAAAACGGCCTGAGCCTTGCTTATCCGCTTTATGAAACGGCTTCGCCTCTGGATTCGTCAAATCAGCTGCTCTTTTTGTTCCTATTCCTGACGTTATTTATCCGCAGTGTCGCCGCCGGAAAAATTTTTGACTACGCCCTGCTCTTCGCCGCTCTGGAAACCGGTATCGGATTTTATTATGCCGATTCCGCCGCAGCGATGACCGTTTTTTTCACTGCCGCGGTTCTGACAATCCTGCTGGCGGTTATTACCGACATTTTTTACAGTACCCGCCATGACGCCCTGACCGGTCTGGGCAGCCGCAAAGCCTTTATCATTGATGCCGGCCGTTTCCCGATTAAATACAGTCTCGGCATTATCTGTATTGACGACTACCAGCCGTTGGCCAAAATGCTCGGCCGCCGCGGCCGCAATGTGCTGACCCGCCTGGTAGCTTCGATCATCCGCGAAAAAGAACCGGACGAACGCATTTACCGTTACAGTGAAGACGAGTTTATTTTGATCTTAAACATTACCGAAGATAAAAACTCTTCTTTTAACCGCCTGGAAACCATACGCCGTGCCGTCGCTTCCTCGGCTTTTATTCTCCCCGGCAAAAAACGTCCGATAAAAATTACCGTCTCCGGAAGCGTATCAGACAAAAAACGCAGCGATGCCGATGTCTACGAAGTTTTGGCCAGAACCCGCAAAGCCCTTCAAAAAACGCTGAGTTTCAGCCACAACGTCACGTCAAAAGCCTGACTGTAACAAAAATTTAATATATTTTGTCTATTTTGCTAATTGCTTTTGTCAAAAAATTATGCTATATAATTATTACCTTTTAACAGAAATTGAACGGTATAATTATTAGGAGATATGAAATGTTTGATTTCATCGCCACCAAAGAAAAGGCCAAACGGACCGCATATAAATACGGCCTGCGCTTTAAAGGCGATTTCGAACTGAAAAAAATCTGTTTCAACGACAAATCTTTAGCCAACGGCGTCTTCTGGACCTATGACAACGACAAACTGGCCACGCTCATTTCCGTCTACGGCTATCTCAAAATCATTGATAAAGCAAAAATTGAAAGTACGCTCAGCGTCACCCTCGGAGAAAAATATCCGATGTGCGGCAACTGCTTTCGCGTAACCAAAAGCGAACACGGGCTGACCCTGACTCCCACCAACGCTTATAACTGATTTTCCGCCTGCGGTTTATGTTTCAGCAGATACCAGATAACGGCGCCGCCGACAATAATCAGCGGCAGGGATAATAATTGTCCCATCGTCAGAAAAGAGAAAAAATAGCCCAACTGAACGTCCGGTTCGCGAAACTGCTCCATGGAAATGCGGAAAATACCGTAAAGCACGATAAACAGCGCCGAAACCAAACCATGTCTGTCACGCACCGGCTTATATCTCCACAACCAATTTAAAACCGCAAACATAACAACCCCTTCAAAAAAGGCTTCATAAAGCTGCGAGGGATGCCGCGGCAGATATCCGCCGTTGGGAAAGCGCACCGCCCAGGGCACATCAGTCACGCGCCCCCATAACTCATCATTGATAAAATTCGCCAGCCGCCCGCAGCAAATACCGATCGGCGCATAAAGGACGATCAGGTCGGTGACCCCCAAAAACCGATATTTATATTTGCGGGCAAACCAATAGACGGCAACAATTACCCCTAGCACGCCGCCATGAAAAGACATACCGCCTTTCCAAACCGCAAAAATCTCCAGCGGATTCTTCCAAAATAAATCTGTCCCGTAAAAAATAACATATCCCAGCCGGCCGCCGAGAATAATGCCCAAAGTGGCATAGAAAACCAAATCATCAATACTCTGCCGGGTATAAGATAATTGATATTTGGCGATATTTTTCAAAACCAGCCGCCAGGCAAGCAAAATCCCGGCCAGATACGCCATTGAATACCAACGGATCGCAATCGGGCCGACGGAAAACATAATCGGAGAAATATCGGGGAAAGTCAAACCTGTCATAGGGGCCTCGTTATAGTAAGTTTTTATTTTCCTTAATAGTATATTAATAAAAAAAAATATATCCACATTAAAAAAATATTCTCAAATTTTATTTAATTAATGACTTGTTTTCACGCACAAAATATTTTTACAAATTTCCGCTCCGGCAAATAAGGTGGAAAACTTTTCAAAGTTGTTTGTATTCCGAGTCGGGCTTTGGCAATCTGAACTCAGCCGTTATCGTTTTTATTTAAGGAATGGAGAATTCTGATGAATCTGGCAAAGAATTATGCCTTAAACTACAACCCGATTGACCTGGTTGAAAATATTTTCTCCGCGCGCTCATTTGAGCTTGATCGCCGCAACGTAAATGAAGTTGCGGTTGAAGTTCAGGGTAAATGGAATAATATGCTGCTCTTTTTTGCCTGGGAGGAAAATATGCACTGCCTGCATCTTTCCTGCCTTATGGACATTAAAAGCACCATAGAAGACCGCAGTAAAATTTTTGAACTTCTGGCTCTGATTAACGAAGAACTCTGGGTCGGCCATTTTTCCTACTGGGCCGAACAAAATATGCCGGTTTTCAAACACTCGGTTATCTTAAACGACGGCGAAGACGTTTTTGAAACTCAGATACGCCAGATTATTGATATTGCCATAAAAGAATGCGAGCGTATGTTCCCTATTTTCAATGTTGTCTTAACCAAAGGCATGGAACCCAGGCAGGCGCTCTATCCAATGATGATGGAAACCATCGGGCAAGCATAAAGGCTGTTTCAGAAACGGGGGTTTCCCCGTTTTTTATTGCCGAAAAAATTTCCCCCGCTCAATCTGTTTAGACAGAAAAACAAGTTCCGCTAAATCTTTATTAACAGATATTGATTAAAATGAGAAATTATGATAATATATCTCTATTATCATGGTTTGGCTTATTTTTATCGTCATTCTCCGACTTGACCGGAGAATCCAGGTTAAATAATAAGGCTAATTAATTGACCTGGACCCTCGGGTCAAGCCCGAGGGTGACAGTAAGGGGACTAGGTTAAGTCGGAGTATGACAGTATAGGGAAACCAGAATAACAAGGGGCCGAGAGAATGTCGGGGATTTCGTTAACAGCGTCGATGCGCAGCAACTTGTTGAGCTTGCAGAATATTGCAAGACAGCAGGATATTGTGCAAAACCGCCTGGCAACCGGCCTTAAAGTTTCTTCGGCAATTGATAATCCTGCTTCTTATTATACCGCTTCTTCGTTAAACAACCGAGCTGCGGATTTGACAGCATTACTTGATTTTATGTCGCAGGGAATACAGACGATTAAAGCAGCCAGCGAAGCGATTGACTCCGGCACTAAATTTCTCGAACAGGCCAAAGCCGTGGCCAATCAGGCACTCGAAACCAGTGAAAATATAATCGCCAAAGTTTCAACCGCCGACGAACTGTTGGCTGCCGTAAATTCCGGTGCTCAGGGTCTGATTCTTATTGACGGCGAAATCAATATTGACAGCTCGCAAATCATTCTCCATGACGGACAATCTCTGGTCGGCAATCAATATTTCGGCAGTAAAAAAATTTCCCGCCTAAACTTAACCAATAATCTTGAAGGCGGCGCTATTCAGCTCGGCAATAACTCTCTGGTTTCCGACTTGGAAATCAACTTCACGGCACAAACTGATTACCAGCGCATTATCTCCGCCGGTGCCGTCATAAACGCCACGGTACGCAACCTGAAATTAGACTTCGCTGTTAACGGCGGAACCAGAGGGAGCTGGGCCTCTCTGTCTTCTGAAAACGGAGCGGAACTGATGCTGGAAGGATATTTTATCTCTTCGGCCGTCGGCAGATCTACCCGTTTTATGTTGGCAAACAATCAAGGCAAAGCGACCATTTCTTCTTCTGCTGTAATAAATCATAAAGGCGAAGGAGATGTTATCCGCGGTATAGAATTTTATACCGGTGCTTATCTCAAAATCGAACGCGGCGCCGTCGTTAATTTTGATTTAAATAATACGGGAAGTTCCACCTTTCTCGGCATTTATATGAACGAAGCTTCTGCCGACATCGACAGCGCCGAAATTAATATCCGCCTGACAAGCCCGACAGCAAAAGGCGAAGGCCTTGATGCAACCAGAGGAACCATTACCGTTCGCGGTAACAGCAAAATTAATGTTGAAGCAGACAGCGCTTCCAGTTCCGGATTGGAATCTTGGGACAGGGGAAAGATTGACATTCTGGACACGACCTCGATTAATATTAACAGCAAACAAAGCAACAGCATCGGTCTGAATATCTACAATAACAGCAACATTAATATCGCCGGCAGTGCCAAACTCAACATAATTGCCGATGCGCTGATTGCCTTCAAAAACACCGCGGGGCAGCAAACCAGTGCAAATTTTGCCCAAGGTGCAGAAATATCCTGGCGTAACACCGACAGATCTTCCCAAGGTATCTGGCTGGCACAAAGCAATCAGCAAATTATCAGCAATACAACCGAAACCGTCAACGGTTTTGACGGGCGTAACGGTTTTAATAAAACCTCGGCAACCGCCCGCGAAATTGCCGACCTGCCCGCCGAACTCGAAAGCGAAATCAAAATCGAAAAGACTTCCTCCGTTACATACGACTATCGGCAATATAATCAGATTCTCAATCAATATGATATGCTGATAAAAGACGCTTTCTATAAGGGAACTAACCTGCTCACCGGACAAAATCTGAAAATCAATTTCAACGAAGACCG
>CALXTG010000153.1 GCA_944391355.1 uncultured Alphaproteobacteria bacterium | reverse complement strand
CACCGCCTATCGCTCCGCCCAAACCGTCATCAACAACAGCAAAGTAAACATTTCTCTTGATACATCAGGCTACTACGGCATATACAACCTTGACAATTCTTCTCTCTCCGTCACCGGAAACAGCCTGTTGAATATCTATTCTTCCGCGGGAAGCTCTTACGGAATTAACAACGACACAACCAGCGGCGTTAATCTGGCCGATTCTGCAAAACTAAACATAAACCACCACGGTGCCACCGGAATCCGCGGAATATCGGGCGGCTATCTGAATCTCTCGGGGCAGGCTCAAGCTAACATACTGATGAGCGGTGGAGGAAACAATATTCACTCAACATATATAACTTTACTTGACAATTCTCGTCTTAATATCCGTAACACCGGCCTTGCCAATGGTATTTCTTATTCAACTGTAAACCTAAAAAACAACTCCCATTTAAATATTGATACTGTACATGATAATGCCGCAGCCTTTGTCGAAGGCACGATCAACGCCGAGAACAATGCCCTGATTAACATCACCACTGCCGGAAGCGCCGCCTCCGGAATTTATGCGCATACCAAATGTACTATCAATCTTCTTTCAGGCAATGTCCGTCTCAATATCAACACTCTTGGAACCACGCTGAATTTTTACGGCCCCAACGTTAACATCAACAGTGTCGCCGGAGCAATCTTAAATATCAACAGCGGTTTATATACTCAAAATACCCCCGGTTCGGTATCTGTTGCCACCGGCAACACGCTTCCCGCTCCCGAATTTGACCGCCGGGGAGATTTTGAAAACTTCACCGTTGAAGATATTACCGCCGAAGTTACCGAGAGCTTTAACGCCGACTTCAAGATTTCACAAAACACCGACATAAAACCGAGCGGATTTGAACAATTCTCTCAGATTATCAGCCAATATGACACCCTGATACAAGACAGCGGCTACAAAGGCGTTAACCTGCTGAGCGGTCAGAACCTGAAAATAAATTTCAATGAAGACCGCAGCTCCAAAATTGACATTACCGGCGTTAAAGCCGACCGTCAAAACCTGGGACTGACAATTTCTGAATGGGCAAGTTCCGCCGATGTTGAAAATTCCGTTTCCGAACTGGAAACCGCCGTTAATTCTTTAAGAAGCTTTGCTTCGCAATTCGGCAATTATTACTCTATCGTTACGACGAGGCAGGATTTCACCGAAAACCTGATAAATGTCTTGGAAGAAGGCGCGGATAAACTAACGCTTGCCGACATGAATCAGGAATCCGCGAATATGCTGGCCTTACAAACATCTCAGCAGCTGGCGGTTAATTCGCTGTCCCTTGCTTCTCAGGCTTCGCAAAGTATTTTGCGGTTATTCTAGCCACAAAAAAATCCCCGGAAATATCCGGGGATTTTTATTCAGACACCCTTGCGGGTTTCCGTCCTATTCTGCTGAAAAAGCTTTAGCCTGTTTCTTCGCATCATCATCGGTTCTGGCAACGTTAACCAAAATCGTCTGCGATACTTCGGGATGCAGGTTCAGCTTAACTTCGTATACGCCCAGATCCTTAATCGGTTTTTCGAGATATACGCAGCGGCGTTCAACATCAAAGCCGGCTTCTTTAATTGCGGCGGCAATGTCGCGAATGGTAACCGAACCATAGAGCTGACCGGTTTCGGCAGCCTGACGGATCAGAACGGCATTAAAGCCTTTAAGAGCTTCGGCTTTGGCAGAAGCGGCATCCAGAAGACCCTTATTATGAGCTTCAAGAGCGGCTTTCTGTTTTTCATAAACGGCCAGGTTAGCTTCGGTAGCGCGCAGAGCTTTTTTCTGGGGCAGCAGGTAGTTGCGGGCATAACCGGTTTTAACGGTTACTTTATCACCCATTTTACCCAATTTCTCAACATGTTCGAGAAGAATAATTTCCATCTTATTTTCTCCTTACCTAAGCTGCAACATACGGAAGCAGGCCGATATAGCGGGCGCGTTTGATGGCGCGGGCCAGCTCTCTCTGTTTTTTAGCCGAAACAGCCGTAATGCGGCTGGGGATGATTTTGCCTTTTTCGGAGATATATCTCGAAAGCAGCTTAACATCCTTATAATCAATTTTCAGTCCGTCTTCGCCGGAAAAAGGACATGCTTTTTTTCTTCTGAAGAATACTTGTTTAGCCATTTTCCTTCTCCTTATTCTTCAACAGCGGTTTCAGAAGTTTCACTGGAGGCAGGTTCTGCACTCAGTTCATCAACCTTGACCGTCATATAACGGATAATGTCTTCATTAACGCGCATTAATCTTTCAAATTCGGCAATCGATTTTTCGGGAGCCGAAATATTCAGAACAACATAGTGACCTTTGCGGTTTTTCTTAATGCGGTAAGCGAGGTTTTTCAAACCCCAGTTATCAACTCTCACGACTTCGCCGCCGTTTTTGGCCAAAGCTTCGGACAAATCCGAAACAATGCCGCTGACCTGCGAAGCGCCGAGATCCTGACGTGCAATCAGCACGCTTTCATAAAAAGCCATATAAATATCTCCTTATGGATTCTCAACAAATGGGTTCCTCCGAACCCGGGTTCTTGTATAGCCGGAACCGCAGTTCCGGCAAGGGACGTTGCGCAATATACCTCAAATCATTTAATTTGCAAGCATTTTCTCAGCCCCGACCCCGAAATAATTTGAAAAATTTAGACAATATTAACTCTTTACGCTTAAATTAAAGGCAGATTATATATTTTACGGATTGGATAATGCAGGCAAACAAACTCTTATATCTTTTGGCGGCCGCCGCTTTTCTGAGTTCCTGTTCTTGTTTTTACAAAACGGAAGAAAATCAGGTTGTCTTCAAAAGCCGCACGATCTATGCCAATGAAGCCGAAACCATCGGCCTGCAGAACCTTGACAACCGCGTGACCGTTTACTGCCATTCCAATTTTTTCAAATCGGCCGACAGCTGCGCCGAATATTTTGAAGCCCGCGGTTACACGCGTTTCCGCGACATCCCTTACAAAACCGCCAATTTTGACTTTTTGACCCTCGACACCTATCCGACCCGCCGTTGGCGCGATAACGAACGCACTCCGCGGTGGTAGCCATGCTGGCACGGGTTAACACCATCACTTTTAACGGGCTGGAAGTTCTTGACGTCGACCTTCAGGTACAGATTTCCGCCGGACTGCCGGCTTTTACGATTGTAGGCCTGCCTGACAAAGCCATTGCCGAAAGCCGAGAAAGAGTCCGCGCCGCGCTGCAGTCGCTGGGCTTAAGCCTTCCCGCCAAAAGGATTACCGTCAATCTCGCTCCGGCCGATCTATTTAAAGAAGGTTCGCATTTCGACCTGCCGATTGCCCTCGGCCTGCTCTCAGCCATGAATATTGTCCCTTCCGAAACGCTGCTTGACTATCTGGTTATCGGCGAGCTCGGACTGGACGGCGCCGTCATCAGCGTCAACGGCGTCCTTCCCGTTGCCATCAAAGCCAACCGCCGTAACCTCGGCCTTATCTGTCCGGCCGCTCAGGGCAGCGAAGCTTTATGGTCGGGGCTTAAAGATATCGTCGCCGCCGATTCTCTCCTCTCGTTAATCAATCATTTCAAGGGACTGCAAACGCTTCCCGCACCGCAGCCGGCAGCGGGAAAAACAACCTCGTCCCGGCTTGACATGAAAGATGTCAAAGGCCAGGAATCCGCTAAACGGGCTTTGGAAATCGCAGCCGCCGGCGGTCACAACCTGCTGATGATTGGGCCGCCCGGTTCGGGGAAATCCATGCTGGCGGCACGGCTGCCGTCGATTCTGCCGCCGCTGACCACCGAAGAAGCTCTTGAAACCAGCATGATTCATTCAGTTGCCGGCAAACTTAAAGACGGCCGCATTTGTTTCAACCGCCCTTTCCGCGACCCGCACCATAACGCCTCAACCCCGGCTTTAATCGGCGGCGGGCGTAAAGGCGTTCCCGGCGAAATCTCGCTGGCGCATAACGGCGTTTTATTCCTTGACGAACTGCCTGAATTCGCCAAATCGACGCTTGAAGCGCTGCGCCAACCGCTCGAAAACGGTTCGGTTTCCATTTCCCGCGTCAACGCCCATACGGTCTTTCCGGCAAAATTCCAGCTTATTGCCGCAATGAATCCCTGCCGTTGCGGCCACCTCGGCACTCCGGAACTTGAATGTTCGCGCGCCCCGCGCTGCGCCGAAGAATATCAGGCCAAAATTTCCG
>CALXTG010000152.1 GCA_944391355.1 uncultured Alphaproteobacteria bacterium | reverse complement strand
CAAAGCTTTTGAACTGCGCCAGGATTTGTACTGGGTTATTGAAAGCGCCTTTGAACTGCGCGCCAAAGCTCAGGATTGGGACGGCGCTTTGCAGGTTCTGGATGCCGGCCATAAAAAGAAACTGGTGCCCGAAGACCGTTATAAACGCCTGAAAGCGATTGTGCTGTATGAGATGGCAAAAGAATATAAGGCCAAAGGCGATGACGTCAATTTCTTCAAATGCGCTTCGCAGTCGATTGCCGCTGACGAAACGCTGGTTCCCGCGGCTCTGATTATGTCGGAATATCTGGTTGCCAATGATAACCAGTATCGGAAAGCCGCCAAGGTTTTGACCAATGCCTGGAAAAAGAATCCGGTTGACGAGCTGGCCTACGCTTATCTGGATCTGTGGCCGGAAGAAGAAATTCTGGACCGTATCCAGAGAATGGAAAGCTTTGCGATGCTTAATGCCAAACGCCCGTCGCTGAATAACCGGATTATGGCCGAATTGTGCGCCCAGGCCGGTTTATGGGGCAAAGCCGAAGGCGAGATTGAAATCTTTTTGATTAATAATCCGGCAACCAAAAAAATCTGCGAAATTGCCGCTAAGTATGAAAAATATTATAAAAAGGACAAAGAAGCGGCCGCCGAATGGCAGAAGAAATGTCCGAACTGCGCTGATGACTCTCAGTGGGTTTGCAATAACTGCGGTTATAAATCTGCCGAGTGGCATTCGGTTTGTCCGGAATGTACGGCTTTTGGGCAGAATATGTGGCATCTTTATGTTGAAAAAGAAGAGCCCGAAGTTGAAGAAACACACGAAACTGAGGAAGAAGAGGAGTAGCGGAAATGACTCACGCCGAGCTGAAAGCGGAATGGCTGAAAAAATATCAGGAAGTGCCGCAGACGCTGGCGCGGGTTGCCGAGGTCAAAGCTGCGGCTACAGCCTTTAATACCAATATTGACGCGGTGCTGAAGATCAGCGGCAAACGCATTGCCGAACTGATGAAAGCCGAAAACCTGAGTCTGACTGAAGCGCGCGACATCAGACAGACCAAGCTTTTGTCCGGGGTTGATGTCATTAAGGGAATTGTCAAATGCTTTGAGCGCGGTATTGCCGAGGAATGGTTGACCGAAGATAAAGATGTTTATCAGTGGATGGCCGATAATCTCGGTTATGACCGCCTGCAAATGGGCGGTCAGGGCGGTATTGTCGCCAATGCGCTGGCCGTGGCCGGCGTGCAGAAGGTTTATGCGCATACCAATTCTTTGCCGAAACTGCAGGCGCAGCAGTTTTTAGACCGCGACAATCTGCTTTCATTTGACGAAAACGGCCGGCCGGCCAAAGCCGCTGCGGTTGACCGCAAAGATGACGTTCCGCTGATCCACTGGATTATTGAATTTGATAAAGGCGATGTTTTGGAAGCAGACGGTGAAAAAATTGTTTGTCCGAAATCGAATCGGTTTATTGCCACTTATGATCCGCTGAATCTTAACTTGGTCATTGATGACGGGTTTGTTAAACATCTGCAAAACGAAGAAATGCAATATATTGTTTTGTCGGGATATCATGCTCTGACCGCCAGCAGCAACGGGGTGGCTTTGCTGGAAAAATCCGTTCCGGTTATAAAAAGCTGGAAACAGCGCTGTCCGCAGAGTATTTTGCATTTGGAAATTGCTTCGACGCAGGATATTGAGGTTCGGCGGGCGATTGTTGAAAAAATTGCGCCGCTTTGCGATTCAATTGGTGTCAATGAGCGTGAAGCAATCGATATTCTGGAAGTTATCGGCGAAAAAGACCTGGCATGCCGTTGTGAGGAAAATACCGACAGTGTTAATTTGTTTGAGGCGATTTTGCGGATTAAACGCAAGCTCGGGGTTCCGCGGGTTCAGCTGCATATGTTCGGACTTTATCTGACTTTGCAGTCTCCCGGTTTTGTTATTACGCCCGAAGCGAATCTGCGCGGTATGAGCGTGGCGGCGACCGTAGCGGCCAGCAAGGCCGGCACCGGCAATATCAATAAAGCGGAGAATTTGTTGTGGGCGCAGGGGCGAGAGGTTTCCGACGTCGGGTTGACCGAGCTGGAAAGTTTAGCCGCGTATCTGCATGATGAGCGTCTGCCGGCAACCGGTTTGAGCCGCTATGATGATATTGATATTATCGCCCTGCCGACAATTCTGGTCGAAAAACCCCTGACATTGGTGGGAATGGGGGATACGATTTCTTCAATTTCGCTGATTTCATCGCGATAAAGTTGTTGTTTTTTTAATGGTTTAAGAGTAGTTAGCTCAATCTGTTTAGACAGAAAAAGAGGTTGTGCTAAATCTTTGTTAACAGATATTGATTAGAATGGGAAATTATGATAAGATATCTATTAGAATTAATAAGATAATTTGTTTAACTGGATTCCAGCTTTCGCAGGAATGACAAGAAACACATGGAGCCGAGAGAATGTCGGGGATATCGTTAACAGCGTCAATGCGCAGCAACTTGTTGAGCTTGCAGAATATTGCAAGCCGGCAGGATATTGTGCAAAACCGCTTGGCGACAGGCCTTAAAGTATCTTCCGCAATCGATAATCCTTCTTCTTATTACACCGCTTCTTCCTTGAATAACCGCGCCGCCGATTTAACCGCGCTTTTGGACGCTATGTCGCAGGGCGTGCAGACGATTAAAGCCGCTTCTGAAGCGATTGACTCCGGCACTAAATTCCTCGAGCAGGCTAAGGCCGTCGCCAATCAGGCTTTGGAAACCGCGCAACCGGTTATTGCCCGGGTATCAAACGAAGCCGAACTGCTGGCGGCGATTGATTCCGGTCAGCGAGGCTTGATAGTTGCTGAAGGAACAATTACGCTCAGCGACAATACCTCACTTTATCTCAAAGACGGGCAATCTCTGGTCGGAGCGCGTTATCTGGATAAAACGGCGGCAGAAACGACTATCAATTTTAATTTTACAACACCTGACAGCGGAAACGGAATTATCGTAGGGAATAATTCAATTACAGGCAATTTAACAATCAACTTTAACAGCCTTACCTCTTCTTCCTGGACGTCTTTTAATGCAGTATTAAATGATGGCAAACACAATGTGAGTTTGGAAAATCTCAATATTAATCTTAATAAGACGGAAGATAAGTTTAGTATTAACGGAATAGGTTTATATAATGGGGCAGAAACAACAATTTCCGGGAATCTGAATATTAAGGGGAACGGTGATGTTACCTATCGGGGGATTTTCAGCCAGAACAAAGAAGATGCCAAAACAATTTACACAGAGGACAGCGCCGTTAATATTATTATGAAAGGCTACGCCTTTTATGGCGGAAATCACGAAATGAATGGTATTATTAATACGAACTGCAGCGGGATATATGCTTCAAGTATCTGCGAAAGCATTTTGACAGTAAACGGTACGGTGAATCTTACGCAAAACGGTGAATCTGCTTTCGGCATTGTCTTTAGCAATGCGATAATCAACGGGAATGTAAATATCTTTTCCAAAGGAAATTATAATCGCGCTTTGGGTGTGTCAAACGTTCATTTGACAGCGAATGCCCGACTTAACAGCGAACTTTCTTCAGAAAGTCCGGCTTTGCTAAGTCGCGTAAATTTAAGTTGGGAAAAAGGAGCTAATATTAACTATAAAAAAGATGGTACAGAAAAATTTTTACTTGCCGTCCAAAACCAAAAAACGCCGACCGCAGTTGATAATATTTCTGATTTGGCAGTTGAATTTCCCGGTCTATGGAATTCTGTTGCTGCGCCGTCAGCGCCGCTACATCATAGGGTTGCGGAACAATTGAATGACGTAAATAATAAAATTTATCAATACAGCGAAATTATCAAACAATATGATATGCTGATATCCGACGCCTCTTACAAGGGAATTAACCTGCTTGAGGGGCAGTATTTGAAAATCAATTTCAACGAAGACAGAAGTTCTAAAATAGATGTTCCCGGGGTTAAAGCCGACAGCGAAAGCCTGGGGCTGAAAACCAAAGTATGGAATACTGCCGAAGATGTTGAAAAATCTGTTGCCGAGCTGGAAGAAGCGATTAACAGTTTACGTTCTTTTGCTTCCGAATTCGGGAATTATTATTCGATTGTCACCACCAGACAAGACTTTACCGAAAACCTGATAAATGTTCTGGAAGAAGGGGCAGATAAAT